>NZ_JBGMEF010000011.1:0-77974 GCF_046365475.1 Anaerococcus kampingae | reverse complement strand
AGCTACAACTTTTGGGGAGTCCTACAGAACATGTGGAACGTTCCCTTGGCTCTCCCCCTTTGGCGAAGTCATCAGCTTGATGACAATAATTTATTAAAATATGAAGTTACGAAGAATTAAAGCCTATAATAATATTATCTTGGATAATAAAGCGAAAAATTATTATATTAAATAATAAAAAAGGGGTTTTAGGGGAAAGCCCCCTAAAATAATATATCTTGGATAAAACAAGTCTTTGACTTTAGCCCCAACACTTGATATAGTTATAGTAATTGATTATTTTACAATAAGGAGAGATTTTTATGGAAACTGGGCCCTACCACAGTTTGATTACGATTTTAGTTACAATTGGATTAATTTTATTAAATGGATTTTTGACTAGCTTACATACTTCGCTTATTTCCCTTAATGGAGCTAAGCTTAGGGAGGCGGCTGAGTCTGGGGATGATAAGGCGGCTAGCCTTTTTAAGCTTGTTACTGATCAGGATAGGCTTAATCAGTCTTTTGCTATGATTAATGCTTTTTTATCCCTTATTACCCTCGCCTTTTTGGCTAAGAGGATAAGGGATATGTCTCTGCTTGCTTCCTTTATTTCAGATTCTTCTGTTTTGTTTTTTACAATTATTGCCTATATCATTATTAAGATAATTTTTGTAGACAAGATTCCGCAGAGGTTTGGGGTTAGAAATCCTATGGCCCTTTCTTCTGGGGCAAGCGGCCTTGCTAGGCTTGTTATTTTCCTTACCAGTCCCTTGGTTAAGTTTACCGACCTTATTACCAATTTTATTATGAAGATTTTTGGGATTAAGGCTAAGGATATACAAAGGGAAGTTACTGGCGAGCAGATTAAATCTATTGTCCAGATTGGAGAAGACCAGGGAATTATTCGACCTATGGAGTCTAAGATGATTCATTCTATCATGAGTTTTGATGATATCCTGGCTGAGGAGATTATGACTGCAAGGACTGATGTCTTTATGATTGATATTAATGATAAGGATAGGACTTTCCTTGAGGAGTTTGTCAAAATTAGACACAATAGGATTCCAGTTTATGAGGATGATGTGGATAATATTTTGGGTATTATCTATACCAAGGACTATCTTTTGGAGGCTACTAAGGTTGGCCTTAGTGATGTTAATATTAGAGATATCTTAAGACCGGCTCATTTTGCTCCTGATAAGATTGAAGCTGACAAGCTCTTTTCTGATATGCAGAAAAACCACATCCATATGGCTATTCTTATCGATGAATATGGTGGATTTTCTGGAGTTTTGACTATGGAAGACTTGATCGAGGAGATTGTAGGAGATATGGAGGATTCCTTTGACTATGATATTCCTGATATCAAGATTAATAACAAGAATGTCTTTGTGGTCAAGGCTTCTATTGGTATCAAGGACTTAAATGAGAAGATTCCAATTGATATAGATGAAGAAAATGAAAACTACGATTCGCTCGGCGGTTTTATTATAGATAGGCTTGGCTATATACCAGAAAAGGATGCCAAGGAGACCATTATCTATAATGGCTACGAGATCAAAATTCTTTATATGGAAGACAATAGGATTAAGGCCTGCAGGATTCGAAAATTGAAGGAAGATGAAGATAAAAAAGAAGAGGAATAAAAAAGTCATTGCCTGTCTAGCTTTTGCTAGGTTTGTGCAATGACTTTTTTTCTATTCTTCTGCTTCTAGGTTAGGTTTTAGGATTATGGATTTTAATTTACCTTCCTGATCAAAGGCAAAGAGCAATTCTAGGTTGTCCTTATCTTTTGATACTGCTGTTATGAAGATATTTACCATGTCTTTTTTATCCTTTAGGTCTTTAAGGTTTGGGTTTGATAGGAATTGGTATTCCATGCCTGTGATTCCGCCAGCTTCATCGAAGGCCTCTTGTAAGGCTTGGTAGATTTCTTCCTTATCTGCCAAATCTGGAGTTTCCTGGTCAAATTCTTCTTTTCTTTGGTTGTAGATTAAATTTACTAGGTTGTTGGCCTTTTGGAGCTCGTCTTGGTATTTTTCTGTCATGTATTTTTGCTCTTTTTCGAAGGAATATGGGCTTATTTGATAATTTGTAAGCTTGCCATCTTTATTCCTAACTAGAGTAAATTCCAAGCTTCCTTCTTCATTTATGCTTATTACCCTTATTATGGTACCATCTGTAGTCTCGCTTGTTTCGTTTGTTATAGCCTTTATTCCGCCTATGTGTCCGTAGTCATCTATCGGTTTAAAGGATGCGGCAATCTTATCATTATCCATTAGCTTTCTATAATCATCGGCCAAGAGATTTGAAAATTCCTCGCTTCTTTTCTCATCGACAAGTCTTAGGACGCTTAAAACGAAGGCTTTGTCTTCATCTTTTATATTTTTGTCTATAAAGGTGTATTTAAGCAAAGCATCTCCTATGTCATCTTTTACCATGACACTTTCTAGCTTATTTTCTGTATTTTCTTTTACATCAGCCTTAGGCTTTTCTTTTTTAGCACAGGCTGAAAGTGCTAGTACACATAGGCCTAGGGCTAGTAAGTTTTTAATTTTTCTCATATATCCTCCTTGAACTTATTCTTATTTTACCATAAAGGCTTGAAAAATCTTCTTTTGAGGGCCTTTCATCTTAAAATGGGCACAAAAAAGCCAATCCTTTTGGATTGGCTTTAAAATTAAAATAATAGATTTTCGTCAGAAGATTCATCACTTGATAGGATTCTTAGGTCAAGCTTAACTCCCTTATCGTGGATTTTCTTAAAGTTTGCTCTATCTTCTGCATCTACAAAGACATCGTCAATTACCTTTTCTTTGCCTGGTAGTTCTCTCATGTTTCCTACGTTGATTGATTTTATATCAAGACCGCCATCTAATAGTTTTAGGGCATCTTCTGGGCCTTCTACTAGGATTAGTACCTTTTTGCCGTCGTGGTCATCTTTTATTTTTTCGATTAGGTTTTCAACGCTTAGAAATCTTGAGTCAGCGTAAAGTGGGGTAGCTATGTTCATTAGCTTTTGTGTATCTCTATCTTCTGCTACTCTATCATTTGCTACTACTATTAGGTTAGCGCCTTCTTCTTTTACCCAGCTTCTTGCCACTTGTCCGTGTAGAAGTCTGTCGTCGATTCTTACAAATACTATTTCTGCCATTTTAGCCTCCTTGTTTATTTTGTAATGATTGCTTAATTAATTTTATAATTTCACAAATACTATATATCACTTATAATTTAATTCAAATTTATTTTTACTTAGACCATATATTTTCTGGATAGATCCCATCATCTAGCATCTTTTTGAAGGCTTCTTGAGCTAGGGCCAAATCCTCTTTGTAGGTGATTCCTATCCATCTTTCACTTGTTGGGATTATTGTTACTTCTGCCTTGTCACTTCTTATTAGCTCATCTATCATTTCTGGTAGGACATATTCGCATTTTTCCAAATTTTCCTTGTTTTTTTCTAGGTATTTTATGAAGTGCTCTTCGCCTAGGTCTATAAATTTAGGGAAGGATGCCCAGAGATTCATTGATACTAGGGACTCTAGGTTGAGGATGTCAGAGTCAAGCTCTTCCTTTGATGAGAAGGTCTTAGCTTCCTTGTCATAAGAGATTTCGTGGGTTTCTATAATTTTTACTAGCTTGTTATCTTCATTTCCTATTGAAACTCCCCTGGTGACTGTGCCGTTGTCTGATAGGGTGTTTTTAAGCTTATAGCCTGCCATGGCGATTTGAAGCTTGCCATTTTGATCGGCAGGAGTCTTTACTAAGAAGTCGTGGAGGTCTTTAAAGACTGATTTGCCATAATAATCATCTGCATTTATTACAAGAAATGGCTCTTTTACAAGGCCTTTGGTGGATAAAACTGCATCTACTGTGCCCCAAGGTTTGGTCCTTGCTGCTGGAGATTCAAAGCCTCCTGGTAGACTCATATCTTGGTAGGCATATTCTACTTCGATTATTTTTTCTATCCTATTGCCTATTATTTCTTTGAAGTCTTTTTCTATGTCACGCCTTATGATAAAGACTACCTTGTCAAAGCCAGCTTCGATTGCATCAAAGATTGAATAATCTATGATTGTATAACCATTTTCATCCATCTTGGCTAGTTGCTTGATGCCTGCTCCGTATCTTGATCCTATGCCTGCGGCAAGGACCACTAGACTTGTCTTCATTCTTACTCCTTTTCTTCATAACCATTTGGGTTATTTTTTTGCCATCTCCAAGAATCTTCGCACATCTCTTCGATTCCATTTTCTGCCTTCCAACCAAGAAGTCTGTAGGCCTTTGAGGCATCTGCGTAGGTTCTTGCTATGTCTCCTTCCCTTCTTGGGACGATTTTGTAAGGGATTTCTCTGCCAGATGCCTTTTCAAAGGCTCTTAGGACTTCAAGGACTGAGTAGCCCTTGCCTGTGGCAAGATTTATTATCTCAACACCTTTTAGCTCATCTATCTTATCACAAGCTAGGACATGGCCCTTGGCGAGGTCTACTACGTGGATATAATCCCTAACTCCAGTTCCGTCTGGTGTATCATAATCATCGCCAAAGACTCTTAAATAGTCAAGTTTTCCTACTGCTACCTGGGCGATGTATGGGAGTAGGTTGTTTGGAATGCCTTGTGGGTCTTCGCCAATTTTTCCTGACTTGTGGGCTCCGATTGGGTTAAAGTACCTGAGTAATACTACCTTCCAAGAAGGATCTGATGTATAAAGGTCGGTCATGATTTGTTCCATCATTGACTTAGTCCAGCCGTAAGGGTTGGTGCATTCGCCTTTTGGGAAGTCTTCTGTTACAGGTACTTCTTCTGGGTCTCCATAGACTGTGGCTGACGATGAGAAGATTATATTTTTGCATCCTACTTCATTCATAGCTGCAAGGAGGGAGAGGGTCCCTGTGATGTTGTTATGATAATATTCTAGAGGTTTCTTTACAGATTCTCCTACAGCCTTAAGGGCTGCGCAGTGGATTACCACGTCTATTTTTTCATTTTTTAAGACTTCTATGAGCTTATCCTTATCAAGAACATCTGCCTCATAGAATGTTAGCTTTTTGCCAGAAATTTCTTCGACCCTGTCTAGGGCTATAGTTGAAGAATTTATGAGATTATCATAAATTACAACTCCGTAGTCCTTGGCTAAAAGTTCTACTGCTATATGACTACCTATGTAGCCGCATCCTCCAGTTATCAATACCTTTTTCATATGTCTACCTTTCTTCTTATATATAATACAATTATACTATAATGTGAAGAAATTTTGAAGCTTTTAAATCCATATGAAAGGTTTAGAAAGATTATAAAAAAATAATCTTAGTTTTATTAAGATAATTTGCAAATTTTTTCCTTTTGAGTAAAATGAAATCATATATTAGACTATGAAGGGACTTTGGATAAGATTTTACCTACAGAGAGGAGCCGGAAGGTGCAAGGCTTTGATAAATTTATTCACTACCAACCCTGAGTTTCATGTGAGATAAGCATGACGTATGGCTGCGATAAGGCTTTCAATGAGTTTAAAATTAGGTGGAACCACGAATCTTTCGTCCTGATATCCCTTTGGGGTATCAGGATTTTTTGATTTCGAGCCTATCTGAAAAATTAAGGAGAAAATTATGATTAAAATTAAATTACCAGACGGATCAGTTAAGGAATATGAAAGTGGAGTCTTGGTAGGAGATGTAACAAAGGATATCTCTGAAGGACTTTATAGGGCAGCAGTCGGTGCTGTTGTAAATGGAAAAGTTATGGGCTATGAAGAGCCTATAAATGAAGATAGCGACTTTAGAGTTGTTAAATTTGAAGATGCAGAAGGTAAGGAAATCTTCTGGCATACATCAAGCCATGTCATGGCTGCAGCTATCAAAGAGCTTTGGCCTGAGACAAAATTTGCTATAGGACCTGCCATAGCTGATGGTTTCTACTACGACATGGACCTAGAACACAGATTTACTCCAGAAGATTTAGAAAAAATTGAAAAGAAGATGAAAGAGATTGCCAAAGCTGACCTTAAGTTAGAAAGAGTTGAAGTCTCAAGGGATGAAGCCCTTAAGCTCTTTAAGGAAGAGGGCCAAGACTATAAGGTTGAGCTTATAGAAGATTTACCAGCTGATGAGCTAATCACTCTTTATAAGATGGGCGATGCCTTCACAGACCTTTGCAGGGGACCACACCTTGTATCAACAAAGAAAATTAAGGCAATCAAGCTTAAAGCTATAGCAGGTGCTTATTGGAGAGGAGATTCTGATAAGGCCATGCTTCAAAGAATCTACGGTATATCTTTTGAAAAGGCTAAAGAATTAGAAGAATACGAAGTCCTACAAGAAGAAATCAAAAGACGTGATCACAGAAAGATTGGCAAGGAAATGGACCTATTTGCCTTCCATGAAGAAGGACCAGGCTTCCCATTCTTCCATCCAAACGGCATGATTCTAATGAATGAGCTCCTTGACTGGTGGAGGGGTGTCCTTGATAAGAATGGTTATGGGGAAATCAAAACACCACTTATCCTAAATGAGGCCCTATGGCACAGATCAGGCCACTGGGACCACTATAAGGAAAATATGTACTTTACAAAGATAGATGATGAAGATTACGCAATCAAGCCAATGAACTGCCCAGGTTCAGTTTTAACTTATGCATCTAACCAACATTCTTATAGGGACCTACCAATAAGACTTGCAGAATTTGGCCAAGTTCACAGACACGAGCTTTCAGGTACTCTTCACGGCCTATTTAGGGTAAGAACATTCACTCAAGATGATGCCCATGTTTATTGTCTTCCAAGCCAAATCAAAGAAGAAGTTTACAAAATGATTGACTTAGCAGACCTTCTTTACTCAACATTTGGTTTTAAATACACAATAGAATTATCTACAAGACCTGATGACTTCATGGGAGATATCAAGGATTGGGACTTTGCTGAAGACCAACTAAAGGCTGCCCTTGAAGAAAGAAATATAGAATATCAAATAAACCCAGGCGATGGTGCCTTCTATGGTCCAAAAATCGACTTCCACCTACTAGATGCTGCTAAGAGAGAATGGCAATGTGGTACAATCCAGCTTGACTTCCAATTACCAGCCAACTTCAACCTAGAATATGTAGATGAAGATGGTTCTAAAAAACGTCCAGTAATGCTCCACAGGGCCCTACTTGGTTCTGTCGAAAGATTTATCGGTGTCCTAACAGAACACTTTGCAGGAAGATTCCCACTTTGGATTAACCCAAGACAAGTAACAATCATCCCTGTAGCAGATAGGTTTGCAGATAAGGCAAATGAACTAGCAGACAAAATCAAAGAAGCTGGCTTTAGGGTAAATGTAGACGCAAGAAGCGAGGGAGTAGGCTATAAGATTAGGGCTGCTCAAATGATGAGAGCAAACTACATGCTAGTAGTAGGCGAAAAAGAAATCGAATCAGGCCTACTAACTGTAAGAAACAGAGACGGCGAAGAAACTAAAGATGTCAAAGTAGAAGACTTCATCTCACAAATTTCTAAGGAAAGAGATGAAAAATCAAGGGAATCTATCTATTAATATGACCTATAATGCTATAATCCTAGGCACAGACCACAACTCCTACTCGGTGGCCAGGTCCTTTTATGAGGCCTATGGCAAAAAGCCAATAGTGGCTGGCTCTGCAGTCCTTGTGCCCTTCTATAAGTCAAAGATAGCAGATATATACACAGCAAAGAACTTTTCATCAGATGATGAGGTCTTTGTCAAAACCCTAAATGATTTGGCTAAGGCAAGGGATGAGGAAGATTTTATCTTCTTCGCCCCAACAGAGCATTATGTAGACTTGCTCCTAAGAAATATAGATAAGCTTGACTTTTCTTATCGAGTCCCTTATCCAAATCCAGAAGAGGCTGCTAAGTTAATCAAAAAGTCTGAATTTTACAAGCTTTTGGAAAAATTTGGCCTACCATACCCTAAGACCTTTAGGGCAGCAAGGGATAATTGGAAGGACCTAGACCTTGATGGCGAGCTTTTCCTAAAGGCTGATGAATATGATGATTTCATAGCAAGCGATATAAAAGTTAAGCAAAAAGGCTACCATGTAAAGGATAAAAGAAAAGCCTTAGATGTTTTAGAAAATATCTACGACAGTGACTACCAAGGCCATGTCATTGTCCAAGAATTTATCCACGGAGGCCAGGGTAGCGAATATTCCCTAAACGGATATAGGGCAAAGGATGGGTCTATATCAATGGTTCTTGCTAGAAATCTCCTATCAGACATGCGTCCTATGTGGGTAGGCAACCACCTAGTCCAGGTTGACCATGACGAAAAAGCTATGTATGACCTAGCAGAGGAGATTGTGACCAACTTATCTTATGAGGGCCTTTTCAATTTAGACTTTAAAAAAGATAGTCAAAGTGGTAAGATTTATATCCTGGAGATGAATATTAGACAAGGCAGGACCTTCTATTATTCAACCCTAGGCGGAGTCAACCTCATAAAGATAGCAACAGATGATCTAGTTTTAGGCAAATCTGTTAGCGAGAGGACCAAAAGGCCTTTTATGCTTACAGCTATCAACAAGGATGTGGCAAGAAGCCATGTAGATCCTTCACTATTAGAAGAGTTTGACAAGAAAGAAAGAAATGAAAACTCAGCCATCCACATCATAAACAAGATGGATGATGGTTTTATGAGAAGTTTGAAAGTTAAAGAAGCCCTAAAAAGGCAAGAAAAAGAATTATTTGACTAAGCTTGAAGAGATAGAAGCAAAAAAATGCGGCTATCTCTTTATCTTGTAAAGAAAACAAAAGGAGGTTTTATGAGCGAAACAAAAGTGACAGAAAACAGAATGGGGACCATGCCTGTTGGCAAGCTTCTTTTCTCTATGTCTTTGCCGATTATTATTTCGTTTTTGGTCCAATCAGTCTATAACTTGGTCGACTCAATATTTGTGGCAAGGCTATCTGAAAAGGCCCTAACAGCAGTATCCTTGTGTTTTCCGGTCCAAAATATAATGATATCTGTGGCAGTTGGTATAGGTGTAGGATCTGCAGCCCTTATTTCAAGGTATCTGGGCATGAATGATAAAAAAAGAGTGGGTCAAGTTGCAACTCACGGCTTAATCTTAGCGGCCCTTGCTACAGGATTATTTGTTTTATTTGCAATATTTTTTACATCCTTTTATGCAAGTAGCCAGTCACAAGACCCTGAGATAATTAAGTATACAGAAGAATACCTATCTGTAGTGCTCATATTTTGTGGCGGGGTATTTTTCCAAATATTTTTTGAAAAGACCCTCCAAACAACAGGTAATACAGTTTACACCATGGTTACCCAGGGAACAGGAGCGGTGATAAATATTATTCTTGACCCAATCATGATCTTTGGCCTACTTGGCTTTCCTGCCATGGGCGTAAGGGGAGCGGCCCTTGCGACAATCATTGGCCAAACAGGAGGAGCCCTAGTCGGAGTGTATTTTCACACCCATAAGAATAAGGAAGTTAACTTCGAATTTCATAAGTTCCGCTTCCACGGCGATATCCTAAGTCAAATATTTACAATAGGCCTTCCATCAATAATAATGAGTGGTATCGGTGCTTTTGTCCTATTTTTCATGAATGCTATGCTTTATGGCTTTGGTTCATCAGCTGTAGCTGCTTATGGTATTATGTTTAAGCTCCAGTCCTTTGCTTTTATGCCAATGTTTGGTATATCAAATGCCCTTCTTGCCATAGTTTCTTTTAACTTCGGAGCAAGAAATAAGGAGAGGATAAAAAAAGCAATCAGGCTTTCTATGACAGCATCTTTTGCGATTGTTGGCCTATCAATAATACTCATGTGGGCCTTTACCAATCAAATTTTTGACCTCTTTGCTGCCACTGATGTCATGAGAGATATTGGTATACCAATGATTAGGATAGTTTCCCTATCCCTTATTATTTCTATCCCATCAGTAGTAGGTGTAGGTGGAGTCTTCCAAGCTCTTGGCAATTGGAAGTTCCCAATCTTCCAGTCTTTCTTAAGACAGGTCATTATACTTCTTCCTATATTTTACCTATTTACAAAGACAGGTAGGCTAGATATAGCTTGGTGGGCCTTTGTGATTAGCGAAATTATCAATAGCTCGGTATGCGTATATTTCCTAAAGAGAGATATCAGAAATAAGATTGATGTTTTATAAAATTTAGCCCTTAGGGGCTATTTTTTATGAATAAATCTATATTTAAAATCTTGTTCTAATATATTTTCGATTAAAAAAGAGGGGATAAATCTGTCATAAAAATATACAAAGATTAACTTATAGAATATAGTATAATATTACAGAAATACTGTACAAAGTAGAAGACTAGATTGAGGTGGATTATGGGATTTTCCTATGATAAATTATGGAAAAAATTAATAGATAAAAAGATGAATAAACGAGACTTACAAAAAGCCATAAACACAACTCCTCATACCATAGCTAAAATGGGACGAGACGAAAATGTGAGTATGGAAATACTTGGCAGAATTTGTAGGTATTTTAAATGTGATATATCTGATGTATTGGAGTATAGAGATGAGTGAAAACTTACATAATAATTCGATACTATATTTGTGATTATGGAATTTAATTAATGGCGGTAGAAACTATGAAAAAGATATTAATAATTGAAGATGACAAAAATTTAAATAAAGGACTTTCTATAGCTCTCAATAAATACTATGAAGTTTTTTCAGTAAGCACAATTAGTGAAGCTAAGGCATTTATTGATAAAGCCGACTTACTTTTACTTGATATGAATTTACCAGATGGAGATGGACTTGAAATAATAAAATATACGAGACAATCTTCATCAATTCCTATAATAGTTTTATCAGCCATAGATTTAGAAGCATATATAATTTCAGCCATAAATTTAGGGGCAGACGACTATCTAACAAAACCTTTTTCTTTGGGAATATTAGAGGCAAAGATAAAAAGAGCATTTGAAAAAATAGTGTCTAGTGATTTAAATCTTTATAAGAAAGATGGTCTAGATTTTAATTTCAATGAAAATACTTTCTATGTAGACAATAAAAACATAGATCTCACAAGAACAGAGACAAAAATTTTATACTATCTGATAAAAAACAAGTCTCAAGTTATTACTAAGGAATTACTATTTGATTTTGTTTGGGGAGTAGATGATGAATTTATTGATCAAAATACATTGAGCGTAAATATTTCTAGGATAAGAAATAAATTAAAACCCTATGACCCAATAGAAACAGTCTTTGGAGTTGGATATAAATGGAATTTTTAATAGGTCTTTTAGCTCTTATAATTGGAATTCTTTTATATAAGTATATTGGGTTGAGAAGTGAAATGAGTGAACTCTCAGACTATATTGACAAGGCTTTGGATGGAAATTTAGAAATTACAGAATTTGATGAAAAGGAATTATCTAAAATAAAATCAAAACTCATTAAATTCTTATATGCCAGCCAAGTAAAAGAAGCAAAAATAAATATAGAAAAAAATAAAACAAAAGATTTAATAGCAGATATATCACACCAAACCAAGACACCCATTACCAACCTTTCTTTATACATTAGTCTTTTAGAAGATGATCCGAAAGATGAGTATATAGAAATTATAAAGTATGAACTTAATAAACTAGAATTTTTAATCCAAAACCTAGTAAAATCTTCTAGGCTCGAATCCGATATTATTTCCTTACAAAAACATCAAGCAAATTTAAAAGACATAGTAGATGATGTTTTGAGAGAATTTAAAGTCATATTAGATGAAAAAAACATAAGCATAAATTTAAAAGACCAAGACTTAATTTTCGATTTGGACGAAAGATGGCTTAAAGAAGCTATCCACAATCTATTAGATAATGCTATAAAATACTCGCCAAACGGTTCTACTATTAATATTTCAGTTTATAAATCTTACCTAAACTATAATCTAGACATAGAAAATGAGTGCAAAGACCTATCAGAAGAAACTTTGCCCAAAATATTTGAAAGATTTTATAGAGGAAAAAATTCAGTTTCAAAGGACGGTTTGGGTTTAGGTCTATTTATAGCAAGGGAAATTATAGAAAAACATGGTGGAAATATAAGAGCGTCTTTGGATGAAAATAAAATAAAATTTTCAGTAGACTTCCCCTTGTGAGAAGTCTTTTTTCTTACAAAACTGTAAGAAGTCTTGTAAGTACTTTGTAAGATATAAATGTTATATTAAATGTAAAGAGGTGATAGATATGTTAAAAGTAGAAAATTTAAAAAGATATTATAAAACAAATGATGTGGAAGTAAGAGCTCTTGATGGAGTATCTTTCGATGTGGAAAAAGGAGAATTTATTTCTATAATTGGAGCATCTGGATCCGGTAAATCAACCCTATTACATTTATTAGGAGGACTTGATTATCCTACAAGCGGAAAAGTTTTAATTGATGATACCGACATTTATGCATTGAAAGATGATGAGAGAACTATTTTTAGGAGAAGGAATATTGGTTTTGTCTTTCAAGCATATAATCTTTTGCCAATGTTAAATGTGTATGAGAATATAATTATTCCCTTTGGTCTTGATGGGGATAAAGTAGATAAGAAATATGTTGATTCCGTAATAGACATTCTAGAGATAAGCGATCAAAAATATAAAATGCCAAATGAATTATCTGGTGGACAGCAACAAAGGGTTGCCATAGCAAGAGCCTTGGTTACTAAACCATCTTTAATTCTAGCTGACGAACCTACAGGAAATTTAGATTCAAAATCATCTTCGCAAGTTGTTTACTTGTTAAAAAAGATTAATAAAGAGCTTGGGAATACTATCCTTATGATTACTCACGATGATGCTGTCGCTCAAGCTGCAGAAAAAACTCTAAGGATAGAAGATGGAAGGTTGGTGGAAAATAATGAAAGTCAAAAATAAAGCTTACATAAGGAGGCTTGCAAAAAATATTTTAAATGCAAATAAAAGCAGGAGAAATATTCTCTTATTAGCCATTGCTTTGACTTCTATATTATTTACAAGTTTGTTTTCTGTAGCCTTAGGTTTAGGGAAAAGCATGGAAACCCAAACGATGAAAACTGTTGGAACAATCAGCCACGGTTCTTTTAAAGATATTTCCGATGAAGATATAGAAATATTAACCCATGATAAGGATATAAAGGATTTTTCAGTTAGAGAGAAAGTTGGCATTCTTGATGATGAAAAAGTTATGGCAGAACTATCCTATATGGACAAAAAAGGATTTGAATGGTCTCTAATAGAAAAAGTTAAGGGAAAGTTTCCAGAAAAAGAAAACCAAGTATTTATAGATACAGCTACTTCTAAAAAATTAGGTTATAAAGGAGAAATTGGAGAAGAGATAGAAGTTCCTTTCACTATAGAAAAAGCTTACACAGGAGAGATTATCGAAAAGAAAAGTGATAAATTTATTATATCTGGAACTTTTCAAAATCCTATTGACTCTAATGTCGGTGTAGGTCAAATCTATTTATCAAAAGCTTATGTAGATAAATTATCACTTCCAGAAAATAATAAAGATTTGGAAGTAATGCTACAGAATTCCTTTATGATAAGGGATAAACTTATAAAAATTGCAGAGAGAAATGGTTATAAAGTGGTAGATGACCCTGGAAATCTATCCGACAAAGAAATAAGAACTGGTGTTAACTTTGCATATCTTTTATCTGGTGATTCTAGTTTTGATTTTAAAACATTTCTACCCTTCTTAGCTTTTTTGATTTTAGTAATAGTCGCAGGATACTTAATAATAAATAATATTTTCAAAATATCAGTCAATGAAGATATTAAACTTCTGGGACTTTTAAAAACAATTGGAATGACAAAGCCACAAATCAAAAAACTTGTTCATCTTGAGTCTTTAGCAGTCTCCCTTCCTTCAATAATAGTTGGAGATATAGTCGGAATTTCTATAGGGAAAATTATTTTAAATAAAATATTTGCAAATAATGAGATGTTAACGGATGTAAAATTATCGCTCACGGTAATAATCTTAATTATAGTATTTTCGACAGCCTTTACTTTGCTTACTGTATTTCTATCGGTGATGAGACCTGCAAGATATGCAGCAAAAGTTTCTCCAATAGATGCCAGCAGATACAATGAAACCACGATAAAAAAGAAATATAAAAGCGAGAATATTTCTCTAGGAAAGCTTGCTAGAAGACAAGTATTTTCCAATAAATTTAGATTTATATCGATAGTTCTTTCTATTAGCCTATCTGCAGTTATTTTAAACAGTGTATTAACTTATACTGGCAATATTGATTTAGAAAAAGGGATTTCTGATATAATCGTAACGGATTATAATATAGCAAGTCCAAAATATTTCAGATATATGTACTCAGGAAGCGAGGACGGTATCAAGGATAATTTCATTGATGAAATAGAAAATCAAAAGGGATTTAAAGCTGGGGGAGCATTATACTATTATGGTTATGAATACGCTTATCCAGATTTAAAAATAGAAGACAATAAAGTTGCTCCAATATTATTGGGAATAGATGATTATTTAATAAATAAACAGAAATTCATAGACGGCGAATTTGATAGTGATAAATGGAATAATGGATCTTACGCTATCATAGGTGAAGATAGCGATAAAAAATCTCTATTCAAAGCTGGAGATAAAATAAAGATCAAAGTAAATAATAGTATTAAAGAAGTCCAAATTATGGGAAAGATTAATTATAATTTTTCCGATGGATTGAGATACTATCCTATTATCCAGGAAAATAAATTTGATGAGTCTAGCCCTGAGTTAGATCTAGAATATTTTTATTTAAATCCTAATTTGTACAAAGAACTCACAGGCGATAATAGTATAATGTCCTATGGATTTGATGTAGAAGATAGTGAAAAGGAAAATTTTGATAAGTTATTAAAATCTTTTGAAAATAACCCAGACTTTTCCTATGACTCAAGAGATCTTCAAATAAAGTCTTTTAAAGATTTCAAAAATCTTATAGAATTTGTGGGTTATAGTTTATCTATAGTATTGTTTTTAATTTCTGTACTGAATTTTATAAATGTTATTGCTACTGAAATTTTGAGAAATATGGTTAACTTATCAATTCTTGAAGCAATTGGAATGACAAAGAAAAATATTAAAAAATATTTGGTGAAAAAGAATTTGATCTATTCTTTATGTGGCTTAGTATTTTCTTTCATCATTATGCTTCTTGTAGATAAATACATCTTGATAGATTTTATGGAACAAACTAAGTGGACTTCATATAAATTTGTGATCATGCCACTTATCATTGTAAATTTTGTAAATGTAATCATTGGTATAATATTTACAGGTAGGTTCTATGAAAAGCACAGCCAAAACAGTCTTGTAGATAGAATAATAAGTTTAGAATAATATTTTTTATGTTAACCAGAAATAAAAAAGGGGCTGTTGCAGAATTAATAAATCGTCCCAAATCATTAGAGGAACCTCCACGAAAAGTCTCACACGCCGATAGGCTAAACGCCTCAGCTACGGCATCAAGATTTCCATCAAATTACTTCGTAATTTGGGACAAGCATAGACATGAGCCGGCAGGCAATCCGAAGGCGACGGTCGGTCCAAAAATTTTCTAAGAGAGTCTCAATGAGCCGACGGACTTTCCTCTAATGATGGGACGATAGTTATTCATAGTTTTGCAACAACACTTTTTATCTTGCCACCTGAAGACTCTATATATTAGTTCTTCAAAATTCCTAATTTAATGAGCCCTTAGGGGCTATTTTTTTTAACAAAAAAACTAGCAAGCTTATCTTAAGATTTGCTTGCTAGTTTTGATTATAGACTTATTTATTTGTCTTCTTTTGTAGCTGCTTTGTAGATTTCTTCTAGGTAGCCTACTGTGTTATTAAGTGTTGCACCTGTTACTGCATCTACTGGTTTGCCATTTTCGTTTGCATCTATTACTTCTTTGATTTCTTCTGGAGTCTTGCCTACTACGAATTCTTCGATTGCCTTGTAGTTTTCGTCAAGGTTTTTAGTAGCCTTGGCCATATCTTTCATCATCTTAGAATATTCTTCGTTGTTTTCAAGCTTGCTTGAAAGTTTCTTTGCAGGATCTGCGTAGTTTTCGCCGAATTTCTTATCAGAGTTTGGTACTCCAGCATCAGCGATGTATTGAAGTTCATCTATGCTTGCTGCGACAATTTTGCCATCTTCTACTACTACAAATGTATCTGTTACAGCATTTTTTGCACCAGCTGTACCAAAGAATTGTTGAACTTTGATTTTTGCAGGGTCACCCTCAAAGGCAACTGCATTTTCAGATTTTTCAGCTGTGTTGATGATTGCTTGTAGGTAGCCTTTTGTATCTACAAGTGTAGCTCCTGTTACAGCATCGATTGCCTTTCCATCTTCAGCGCCATCTACTACTTCTTTAAGCTCATCTATGGTTTTGCCTTTAGCGAAATCTTGGATAGCTTTGTAGTTATCAGCGATTGATACTGTTGATTTAGCCTTTTCTGTCATAAGCTTAGAATAAGCTTCGCTATTGATAATTTTTGAACCAAGGATTTTGCCTTCTTTTGCACCTTTTTTGAATTCTGTGTCAGAATCTTGGTTTGGAAGGGCTACGAAATCTGATCCTTCGTCAAAATATTGGAACTCATCGATGCTTGCATCTACGATTTTTTCACCATCAGTTACAACAGCAACTCTAGCAAAGGAGCCTTCTCCGTGAGGAGCTTCTAGGCTACGTCTTAGGACAAGTTTGCCCTCAAAGTTTGCCTTTAAATCTTCTACTTTATCTTCTGCTGCATCTTTGGCATCTTCAGCGGCATCCTTTGCATCTTCAGCAGCATCTTCTGCCTTATCTTTTGCATCGCTTGCAGCATCCTTAGCTTCTTCTGCTACATTTTTTGCCTTTTCACCAGCATCTTTTGCTGCTTGGTTGCCACATCCAACAAAGACTAGTGAAAGAGCAAGAGCTAGGCTTGCTAACTTAATTTTGTTTGTCATTTTTCCTCCTATAACATTCATTCATCCAAGTAGTTTGCGTTTTACTTGCAAATGTTTACCGTTTGACTATACCTAACCAATATGAAAATTCAAGCTTTTCTATTTTTCCAAAAATAATATAATTATAGGTGGAATTATAAATGGAGAATAAATATGGGATTAATTTTTACAAATAAGGTCGAAAAAGTCGATTTAGACAAGCTAATGGAAGTCTATAGAGAATCTAATTATGAAAATCTTAATAATCTTTCTTATCCTTGCCTTGATGATTTAGAAAATGCTTACAAGCAATATTTAGTTAAAGATTTTTTTGCAAATAAAGAAAATTACCTAGCTACCTTAAGGGATGAAAACAATTACTTAGCAGCCCTTAGACTTCATAGGGAAGATGGGGGATATTTAATAGAAGCTATTGAAACAAGAGAAGACTCTAGAAAAAAGGGTTATGGTTCAAGGCTTTTAAGCCTTGTAATAAGCAGAGTCCCTGAAGACTTATATTTAAGGTCTGAAGTGGGTGAGGATAATATAAAGTCGATTGGCCTACATAAAAAACAGGGATTTTTTGAAAAAGAAAAAATTGATAAAGGGCTTTTATTTATAAGATTTGGGCAAAAAAAGAAAGCTATATAGAAAACAGAAGCGGGAAACACTTTCTAGGATATTTACCTTTAAGTTAAGAAAAAATTATGGTATATGGAGAGTAATCAAAAAATTTAGATATATTCAAATTTTTTGTTTTCTATTTTAGCTTTCTTTGTGTGAAAATCTTTTAAGGATTTATCATTAATTTTAAACTTATCTTTTATTAGATTCGTAGATAGCACCTAGGCCATAACCAAGCCCTAAACATATTATAAAGGCTGCTACTATGCCATCTTTAAGGGATAGACTTGCAAATAGACCAAGCATAGATCCTAGCTGGAGACCCATAAGCTTGTAGTTTTTGGTAGCGTTTTCTTGAATGTCGAACATAATTAGTCCTTTCTATTTTTCTATCTCTATCGATTTATCATGATATCTTGATCTTGCAAATATTATACCAGAAAGCCATAACTTTATCAAGATAATGCACTATCTAATTCCTAAAAATTTTATTTTTTTATCAAACTCCTACAGGCAAACCCCTAAAGTAAGCCAATCTTTTAATTTAAATTTTTAAATTCAGGCAAAGAAAAACCAGTAGTTACCTACTGGTCATAATTTTTTGATTTTATGATGAAATTGAAACTGATTTTGCCTGCCCATCTTCTACAAATATAATTAGGGCAAGTCCTGTTTCCTTAACTTCTTCGAAATATTTTACAAATTCATCCCTTGTCATTTCTTTAGCTGGTGCCATACCGCCTACAGCCTCAAATACTGTATCATCATCGATTAGGAAGGAATTGTCTTCTTTATTTTCGATTACTTTGACATTTTCATAATCAGCTGGGTCTTTGAGATAATCAAATGATCCTGATACGATAAGTTTATCATCTTCAATTTTAGCTTCATAAGCAGTAGAAGTGATATAGTCTTTACCCTCACCCTTAAGGCTAGCTATAAGACTTGTCACATATTTACCATCATCTTTAAGAGTATTTTCATCTTCTTTAGATTCTTTATCTTTGGATGGTGCTTTTTCCTTTTTATCTATCTTTTTGTCTTCTTTTTTCATATCAGCTTTTTTAACTTCTATAGTTTCTTTTTTGATATTTTCATCATCTTTATCTGTATTTTCTGCTGTAGCCTTTGCATCTTGGTCATCTCTTGCAGGCTTGTTCTCGCTTGCCTTATTTGGGGTATTTATATCTTCGCCTGTATCTTCGCTTGCAACAGCTTCAGGTTCTGTAATTTCACTTGTTTGTGGTTTAGTATCATCACAAGCTACTAGGGCTAGTGCCATCATTGAAATTATTACTGGTTTTAAAAGTTTATTTTTCATATTCCACCTCACCTTTATTATACCCTAAATAAGATTTTAAAAACTTAAAATCCCTGTAAGTTTTGATAAAATTGGGTATTTATATAGTAGATGAGTAGTAGAATTAGGAAAATGTTTATATTAAAATACTAAGGTAATTAATTTTGATAAAAATTATCATGATTTATTAACCAAGTTTGAAAGATGACATTGTTCTTTTAGTTATCTTGATAAAACTTGCTTTCTACTCAAACAAATTTATAAGATATTTGACAGAAAAAATATTCTTGACAAAACGTTTTCTTAATATTATAATTTACTCATAAGGATAATAATGTAAGGAGGATTATATGCTTTTTAAAACAACAGAACAACACGAAGAGCTTAGGAAAAAAGTTAGAGCTTTCGCAGAAGAAAAGGTAAAACCAATAGCCTTCGACCTCGATCAAAATAACCAATTTCCTGATGATATAGTTAAGGAAATGGGTGAAATGGGCCTTATGGGTATACCATATCCAAAAGAATATGGTGGAGCAGGACTTGATGTTACCTCTTATGCTATAACAGTTGAAGAATTATCTAGAGTAGACGGTGGTGTGGGCGTTATTTGCTCAGCACATACTTCTTTAGGTAGCTGGCCAATCTTTGGTTTTGGTACAGAAGAACAAAAACAAAAATACTTAGTTCCACTTGCAAAAGGTGAAAAAATCGGTGCTTTTGGTCTTACAGAAGAAAACGCTGGTTCAGATGCTGGTGGTACAGAAACTACAGCAGTTCTTGATGGAGATTACTATATTCTAAATGGTAAGAAAATCTTTATCACAAATGCACCAAAAGCTGACATATATGTAGTATTTGCAGTTACTACACCAGGCATTGGTACACATGGTATCTCTGCTTTCATAGTAGAAAAAGAATTTGAAGGATTCACCTTCTCAGACCACTATGACAAATTAGGTATCAGATCATCTTCAACAGCAGAACTTCATTTTGACAATGTAAAAGTTCCAAAAGAAAACTTACTTGGTAAAGAAGGCCAAGGATTTAAGATAGCTATGGCTACCTTAGACGGTGGTAGAATCGGTATAGCTTCTCAAGCCCTAGGTATCGGCCAAGGAGCATATGAATCCGCTCTTACTTATGCAAAAGAACGTGAACAATTTGGTATGCCAATAGCTCACCTACAAAGAAATACATTCAAACTTGCTGATATGGCAACATATCTACGTGCAGCAAGACTAATGATCTATTCTGCAGCAGAACTTAAAGAAAATCACGAAAGATATTCTGCAGAAGCAGCAATGGCTAAACAAGTAGCATCAGACCTTGCAATGAAGATAACAACAGAAGCTATCCAACTATATGGTGGTTCAGGTTATATCAAGGGTGTAGATGTAGAAAGATTCTTCAGAGATGCTAAGATAACACAAATCTACGAAGGAACCAACGAAATCATGAGAGTAGTAGTTGGTGCTAGTACAGTAGGTCGTGCTCCAAAGATGAAAAGAGCAGGCTCTGCTGCTAAATCAGGTCCAATCGCAGGCGTTCGTAAAGGCGAAATCTTCGAAGGAGACCCAAAAGAAGCAGTTAAAAACCTAGTAGCGGCCCTCAAAAAAGATGGCTACGACTTTACAATAGGCATCGACCCAATGACACCAATTGGCGAAGCACAAAGAGTAGTAGTAGCAGGCCGTGGTATAGGTGAAAAGAAAAACATGAAGTTAATAGAAGACTTAGCTTATCAAGCAGGAGCAGCTATTTCATCATCTAGACCAGTAGCAGAAACATTAAAATACGTACCACTAGATAGATACATCGGTATGTCTGGACAAAGCTTCAGAGGCAACCTATACATCGGTGTAGGTGTATCAGGAGCAGGCCAACACTTAAAAGGCATGAAAGATGCATCAACAATAGTAGCAATCAACAACAGCAAAAACGCTCCAATCTTCAATAACTGTGACTACGGTATAGTAGGCGATGCAATGGAAATTCTTCCACTATTAATCAAAGAACTTGATAATGGCCAAGAAAAGAAACCAGCACCACCACAACCAAAAATCAAAAGAAGTAAACCAAGAAAAATGGCTCCAAAAGAAGACGTTTATCTAGACCTAGGTTCAGGATATGAATACGACCCAGAAGTAGGCGATCCAAGCCAAGGAATAGAACCAGGAACACCATTTGACAAACTACCTGACAGCTGGGTAAGCCCAGTATCTGGCGAAGCAAAAGAAGAATTCATCAGAATGGAATTCCCAGAAGATAGAAAGTAGTAGGAGGAAATAATGTATACAGTTAGAAAAGTAACAGATGATTTATATTATGTAGGTGGCGATGATAGAAGACTTGCCTTATTTGAAAATATATTTCCAATACCTGAAGGCGTATCTTATAACTCCTACCTATTAATGGATGAAAAAACAGTTTTAATCGATGCAGTAGACTGGGCAATCACAAGAGAATACATGGTAAACGTAGCAAGAGTATTAGATGGCAGGGACCTAGACTACTTGATTGTTCACCACATGGAACCAGACCACTGCTCATCAATAGAATTGATGCTACAAAGATATCCAAACCTAAAGATAATTTCTTCTGAAAAAGGAGTTATGTTCATGAGACAATTTGGTTATCACGTAGACGATAGATACATCGAAGTAAAAGAAGGCGACACAGTAAGCTTTGGTAAACACGAATTCACCTTCGTAGAAGCACCAATGGTACACTGGCCAGAAGTATTAATGTCATATGACTCATACGACAAAGTCCTATTCTCAGCAGATGCCTTTGGATCATTTATCGCAAACAACGGTAGACTATTCGCAGACGAAGTAAACTGGGATAGAGACTACCTAGATGAAGGACGTAGATACTACACAAACATCGTAGGTAAATACGGTACATTCGTACAAAAGGCCCTAGCAAAAGCAGGTGGTCTAGACCTCAAATATATCTGCCCACTACACGGCCTAGTATGGAGAGATAACTTCGGCTACATCATCGACAAATACGTACACTGGGCAACCTACGAACCAGAAGAAGAAGGTGTCCTAATCGTATATGCATCAATGTATGGTAACACAGAATTTGCAGCCCAAGCCCTAGCAAGCAAGCTATGTGAAAAAGGCATGACCAACATCTCCCTAAGAGACGTATCAAGCACTCACGTATCAACCCTAATAGCAGAAAGCTTCAAATACTCAAACATAGTCCTAGCATCTGTAACCTACAACCTAGGAATCTATCCAGTAATGCTCAACTACCTAGAAGACATGAAAGCTCTAAACCTACAAAATAGAGCAATCTCAATCATAGGTAACGGAACATGGGCTCCACAAGCAGCAGAAAAAATGGAAAAATTCATAGACGAAGAACTAAGACTAATGGACGTTCTACCAGAAAGCTTAGACATAGTATCATCACTAAAGAAAGCAAAAGAACCAGACATGGATGCCATAGTAGATGGAATCTTCGACTCAATGAAGAAGAGAAGAGAAGAAAAAGCAAAAGCAGCTTCTCAAAAGAAGGGCAAAAAATAAGTAAAAATCTAAAAGGCGGGGAAATCCTCGCCTTTTTGCGTGGAATTTTTTTTCAAGCCTACTTATAGGAAATTGAAAGAAGGCTTGAAAAAATCAATCTTCTCCTTATAATGGTAAAAAGTAGAAGATGTCAATTACAATTTAAAATTAATAGTGATAAGTCAACATAAAATCATTTTAAAATTATAAATAGGAGAAAAAATGAACTTAAAATCACAAGAATCTAGAAAAATAGCGCCTGAGCTTGACCCCTTAAGAATAGGAATGGGCTGGGAAATTGATGACTTAGCCAAGGCTCAAATCTACATAGGCTCAACCTTTGGAGACTCCCATCCAGGATCAGCACATTTAGATAGCTTGGTTGAAATAGCTAGGAAGGAAATTTACGATAGAGGTGGATTTGGGTCAAGATATTATTACACAGATATGTGTGATGGCCAAAGCCAAGGAACAGACGGGATAAATTATTCCCTAGTCAGTAGGGAGATGATTGCAAATATGATTGAAATCCAAGCAAGTGCCCTACAATTTGACTCTGCAATTTTTGTAGCATCTTGTGATAAGGGAGCACCCGGCTCCTTGATGGGCATGTTAAGGGTAGATTTGCCAGGAGTATTTCTTCCGGGTGGAGTCATGGCGGCAGGGCCAGAAATGCTAACCTTAGAGCAACTTGGCATGTATTCTGCTCAATATGAACGAAGAGAAATCACCGAAGATAGACTAAACTGGGCCAAGCATAATGCCTGTCCATCTTGTGGGGCCTGCTCTTTTATAGGCACAGCCACAACCATGCAAATAATGGCAGAAGCCCTAGGTCTTGCCCTACCAGGAAGTGCAGTCTTACCTGCCATAGGAGATGATATAAAAAAATACGCTCAGATGGCAGGAGCTAGAGCCTTTGAAATAGCAGGCGATGAGTCTATGAGGCCGTCTAATATTTTAACAAAGAAAAGCTTTGAAAATGCCATCCTAATCCACGCAGCCATATCAGGATCAACCAATGCCATGATGCACCTTCCAGCCATAGCCCACGAACTAGGCATAGAAATAGATGGGGATGACTTTGATAGAATCCATAGAAAGGTAAACTTCCTACTAAATATAAGGCCAGCTGGCAGATGGCCTGCAGAATTATTTTATTACGCAGGAGGCCTTCCAGTCGTGATGAAAGAATGCTATGATCTACTAAATCTAGATGAGATGACCATAACAGGTAAAACAATCAGAGAAAACCTAAAAGATTTAGAAAGATATGGATATTTTGAAAAATGCCAGGACCTTCTTGATAAATTCAATGAGAAATTTAAGCTAAATATCAAAAAAGAAGATATAATATTTCCTTATTACAAACCAATAAGTGTGGGTGGGTCAGTCGCAGTTTTAAAGGGCAACCTAGCCCCAGAAGGAGCAGTCATAAAGCATACAGCCTGCCCAAAAGAGATGTTTGTGGCAGAACTTATCGCAAGGCCTTTTGATAGCGAAGAAGAATGCCTAAAAGCAGTCTTAAATAAAGAAATCAAAAAGGGTGAAGCAGTATTTATCAGGCACGAAGGTCCAGTTGGAAGTGGCATGCCAGAGATGTTTTACACATCAGAAGCAATTTCATCAGACAAGGACCTTGGAGCATCAATTGCCCTAATAACAGATGGTAGGTTTTCAGGAGCCTCAACAGGCCCAGTCATAGGCCATGTAAGCCCAGAAGCAGCCAAAGGAGGCCCTATTGGCCTAGTAGAAGAGGGAGATATAATCGAAATAAATATCCCTGAAAGAAGGCTAAATATAATAGGAATAAATAGGCAAAAATGCAGTAAGGAAGAAGTCGAAAAAACTTTAGAAAAAAGAAGAAAGAATTATATAAGCAAAGATCCAAAATACAAGAGGGGAGCCATCAAAATTTTGATGGAACATTCAGTAAGCCCAATGAAGGGTGCTTATTTGGAATTTGATGATTAGGAGTTTTCAAATACTTACAAAACTTGTAATTAAATTTTTTCTGATTTAATGTTACTATTTAATTAACAAAAATGAGGAGGATATTATGAAAAAAATATTCAAAATCCTAGCCCTAATTTTAATACTTGCTTCCTGCTCATCCCAAGGCAAAGTCAAAAATCCAGCCACCCAGGAATATATAGTAGGAACAGGTAATATAAAGGGCAATGTAGATGTAGATAAATATTTGAAAATAGATCAGAGATTTGAAATAGGGGCAGATAAAGAAGGCATGGCAGTATTCAAAGACCCCCACAAAGCCTACCAGGCCCTCATAGAAAAATACAAAGCTGGCATAAATCTAATCCAAAAAGAATTTGACCTAGAAGACTTAAGCGAAACATCCTATGAGGCCTACAAAACCTACGGCTGGCAAGTAGAAACAGGGACTCCAGAAGAAAAAGACCAAGCAAATTTTGTATCGAGATTTTTTGATATATATGAAAATAGTTTTGAGTAATATTTTTATGAAATTTTTGTTTTAATCTATGTAAAATATATGAAAATATAATATTTAAAAAAATGACCTCTAAGTCAAGTTGTAGAGGTCATTTTATGGTTTTGAAAAAAATATTTCCCAAAAATCATCTATGTTAGATGATTTTATAGATTTTAAAATCCTATTGTCATCATTTAGAAAATCACTCAGATATTTATAAAAATTCTCAATAGTGGATCTTTTTGCCTGATCATTTAAATTTAATAAAAAGACTATGTTTACTGGTTTTCCTTCCCAATCAATCTCACTAGGACTAATATACAAACCAAGGAAATTATTATCTATTACCTGGTTAAGTGGATGAGGAATAGCAACTCTATTTTCTAGGCCTGTACTAGCAAATTCTTCTCTTCTAATTAATTCTCTAAGAAAAATTTCCTTATCAATTATAACATCAATTTTATCGACCATTTCTTTAAGAAGTTCTCCTCTAGTGAATTTGTTGCATTTGTTAGGATTAAAGAAAATATTATTAGCAAAAAGATCCTTTATTTCTTGGATAGATTCTTCGCTTTTTAAAGCCATGAGGATCTTATCTACATCTTTTTTATATAGATAAGCACTTACCTCTATAATTGGGACCTCTGTTTTAAGTTTTATGGGAATTGTTGAAACTATTAAATCGTATGAACTTAAATCCATGCTTATTGCCATTAGATAGTCACTTGTATCCAGTATATTTATATATTTTGAAAATTCATGCATAAATCTATACTTTAGCACTCTTGCTGTAGCTCTACCACTAGCACAAATAAGAAGAATGTTCTTTTTGTTTAGATTATCCCTTATCTTAGCTAGGGAAGCGCTGAAGTGTAAGGCTATGTAACCAAGCTCATCTGGATTTATATTAATTTTGTAAATATCGTTAATATAGGATGCACAGAGTTTTGCACATTCCATAGCTATGTGATCTCTTTTTATATCATCTAAGAGAGGATTTTTAAGTTTGATACCGTATTTAATTCTCTTAATCATTGGTGTTAGGTGAATAGTGAGTGATGATTTTAAATCGGTATCGTTTGATAAGTCAATAGAGAGGGTGTTTCTAATTGCCATTAAGGATCGTTCAATGATTTGTTCAATGTTTTCGTTATATTCTGATGGAATATAGGAATCTATTTTACTAAGGAGATTTATATATAAGTACTCAATTTCTTTATTATCAAGCTTAAGATTAAAAAGTTTTTCTGCTTCTTTTGCTATACTTAGGCTCAATTTATATATTGATGAATATTTTTCATAAATTGGTTCATTTTTATTATCATTAGATATTAAAAATCCCATATTCACTCTTGAAATTGATATTATTAAATAGTTAATAAAGTTATTGTATTTAACGAGGTTTGTATCGAATCCATATTCCTTAAATTTATTTAGGACAAAGGAACTTATTTGATTAGTTCTATAAGTGCTTATTTTACTAACTTCTTGTAAGATGTTACTATTAAATTTAGAACTTTCTTCTATATATTTTACAATAAAAGATCTTACATCTATCTCTTGCGCTTCTATCTTCATTCCATAATGAGGTTTAGAAATTATATTTATGTTGTTTTCAGATAGAATTTCTCTAACAATTTTCAAATCTTGGTTTAATTGAGACCTGCTTATATATAATAAGTCTAGAAACTCATCAGATTTAAAATAAGATTTTTCTCTTGCCAAGGTTAAAATTATTTGATTAACTCTATATTCTTGATTGTTCAGATCATCATTAAAGGCATAATTAGGCCATTCTTCTTTGACAAACCTATAGAATTTATTTTTATCACTTAATATAAACCTATAACCAACACCTGATTTGGATTCAATACGTGCTCCGTTATTTTTTAAAAGTAAGTTTAATTCTTTGATATCTTCCCTAATCGTTTTACTAGAATACCCGACAAATTTAGAAATATCGTTTGCAGTATAAGCTTTAAAATCATCGGTTAGGATTTCAAATATCTTTTTAATTCTATTTTCTTTCATTTCCATCCTCTCTTTAGATATAAATAGCTCATTTAATCCTATTATATCATCTTTTTACTTATTTATTATTTACATTTCTTCCACAAGTCTACTTAACTTGTGGAAGAAATGAATAAGGACAAATATAAGTATTTGATATATGATATAAGCAACAGGAAAAGGTATTCTTAATCAGATATCATTTTTCAAAAAGTAATATAAGGGGGCGATATTTTAGAAATGAAAAAATATGAAGGGAGGTATTTATGTGTCTTATATTGAAAAATCAAATATCATATACAATCTAGAGGCTAAAAATAAGTATGAAGCTATCAAAGCTCTAGCAAAGAAATTAGATAATAACGGTTATTTAAATGATTTTGATGTATTTTTAGAAGATGTAATTGAAAGAGAAAACCAAATAACTACAGGAGTTGGTAATGGGATTGCTATACCACATGGAAAAAGCAAGGCTATAAAAAAATCAGCTATAGCAATGGCAACTTTAATCAATCCCATTAACTGGGAAAGCCTAGATGGTGAAGAAACAAAATATGTTTTTTTATTGGCCATAAAGGATGGAGATGGAACAGAACATTTAAAGGTTTTAGCGAACTTATCAGCTAAATTGATGGATGATGCTTATATATCATCCATAAAAGAATCAAAAAGTTTAGATCAATTATATGAAGCAATTAATATTTAGGGGGTAATAAATGAAAATAGTAGCAGTAAGTGCATGTATAGCAGGAATAGCTCATACTTATATGGCAAAGGCAAATCTAGAAAAATTTGCAAAGCAATTAGGTCATGAAATAAAAGTTGAGACCCAAGGAGCAATGGGATTTGAAGATAAGCTATCTGAGGATGATATTAATCAAGCGGACGTAGTGATTTTTGCTGTCGATACAGTGGTGAGTGAAAGAGATAGATTTGATGGTAAAAAAATTTATGAATTTGGCACTAATGAAGTAATTAAAGATGGTAAATCAGTTATAGAGAAGGCAACAAGCGAACTTTAATTATTAGGAGGAAAATTTATGAAAAATAAAGGTAAGGAAATTTTAAGGCATTTACAGACTGGCGTTTCTTATTTAATTCCACTTTTAACAGCGGCAGGTTTGTTAACATCAATTGCTGTTATATTTGGTGGCTTAAGCGTTTGGGATGAAACAGAAACATTCTGGGGAGTTCTCAGAATGATTGGACAAACAGGTTTGAATTTTATCGTTCCAATGATTTCAGCTTTTATAGCATTTTCAATTGCTGATAGACCGGGCTTAGCACCAGGATTTGTTACTGGTATTATAGCTTATAATATGGGAACAGGATTCTTAGGCGGAATGATTACTGGTTTACTATGTGGTTATCTAGCACAAGAATTAAAGAAAATTCCTATTCCAGCTAGAGTTCAAACTCTTAAAGTTTTATTTATTATCCCTATAATTACAACCTTCGTAACAGGTTTGCTTTTATGGTATGTAATAGGTACTCCAATTTCAATGATGACAGAAGGGGTTTCTAATTGGTTAAATGGACTCTCTGGTGTAAATAATGCTATTTTAGCAGCTGTAATCGGTGCAATGATGGCTTTTGATATGGGTGGTCCTATAAATAAAATAGCCTATGCTTTTGGAATGGCAGCATTTACTGATGGAAACTACGCTATAAGTACAGCTATGCTTATTGCAATAGGCCTACCTCCATTTGGTATGTTCTTAGCTACTCTTTTAGCACCAAAACTTTATTCTGACTCTGAAAAAGAAAATGCAAAATCTGCTATAGTAATGGGAATAGTAGGAATTACAGAAGGTACTATACCATTTGCTGTTGCAGACCCACTAAGAGTTATACCAAGCATAATGATTGGTACTGCTATATCAAGTAGTATGAATGCTCTATTTGGAATTACTCATGCCACAACAATGGCAACATTCTTTGCGATTCCATTTGTTAACAATATACCTTTATACCTAGTATCTATAGCAGCTGGTGGTATTGCTACAGCTCTAATAGTTAATTTCTTAAAAGGTAGAAGTCAAAAGAAGGAAGCTTAATGAAAAAAATACACTTAGTAAATCATACTCATTGGGACAGAGAGTGGTATTTTACTCTCCAAGATTCACTGGTATTAAGCGATATAGTTTTTTCGAAAGTTATAAATGAACTAGAAAACAATCCAAATATGAAATTTGAGATAGATGGTCAAGCGTCTGTAGTTGAAGAATATTTAAGATGTAATCCTAATGATATAGGAAGGGTTAAGAAGTTAATAGAGAATAAACAATTGTTCATCGGACCTTGGTATACACAAACTGATTGTTTATTAGTTACTGATGAATCTATCTTAAAAAACCTATTGATTGGTATTAGGGAAGCAAATAAAATGGGTGGGTCATCTATGTGTGGATATTTGCCGGATACTTTTGGCTTTAATGCTCAACTTCCTAGTCTATTAAATCATGCTGGAATAAACAACTTTTTCTCATGGAGGGGAATTGACTATGGTGTTAATGTTGATGCACCATATTATATTTGGAAGGGACTTAGCGGCAAAAAAGTAGTTGGTGCAAGCTTCCCATATGGATATTCTATTGGTGCTATTTTTAAAAAGGATTATGAAGATCCAGATTATTTTGCAAATACAAGAATAAAAAATTATGTGGATTTCATATGTCAGTGGAAAAATTTTAATAACATTTTAATGCCTGTAGGTGGAGATCAAAAAAATATTACACCGAATTTTGAGGAATATGTGGAAAAATTAAATGAACTATCTGATTATGAAATATTAATAAGCGATTATCAATCTTTTGCAGATGATTTAATTGAAGAGGATTCTTTAGTTGAATATGAAGGAGACTTAAGAGCACCTAGATTTTCTAGAATACACCGTACAATTGGTGGAATAAGAATGCCTCTAAAATTAGAGAATTTTGATATTGAACAAAAAATGATAAGAAGAATTGAGCCTTTAGCAGTAATAGCAAAAAGTTTAGGTATCCATTTATCAACTGAAATAATAGTTGAAATTTGGAAAAAAATTCTTCAAAACCATGCTCACGATAGCATTGGTGGATGCGTATCGGATGATGTTACAAAAGATATTTTGCAAAGGATAAAAGAAGCAAATGAATTAGCTGATGGCGTTGAAAATTATATTAAAAAATATATATCAGAATCATTAAAGTTAGAATATAATGAAATATTAGTATTTAATACTGATCCAATCCCTTTTGAGGGCTATAAAGAAATAGAATTCATTAGTAAAGAGGAAAATATAAGATTTTTAAACCATGGAAAATCAATCCTTATAGATAAAGAGTATATACCAGGTAGAAACAATATAAAGTTATGGAATTCTGATGGTGACACATATATTAATGAAGATGGATATTATAAAATAAAAGCTAAAATCTATTGTAAATTACCAGCTATGGGCTACAAAGTAATTAGCTTTGAAGAGTCAGATTCAAGTTTAGATAATCTTCAAAAAGTGACAGGTAAGAATTATATTGAAAATAGTAAATATAGATTTGAATTCAATGATGGATCTATAGATATGATCTGTGAATCAAATGTATATAAAGATTTTATTAGGTTAAAAGATATGGGAAATGGAGGAGATACATATGACTTCTCGCCTATACCAGAAGATAAAGAGATAATATTATCTTGGGAAAACTTTGAAGTTTATGAATATGATGATTATAAGATCATGGTGGTTAGAGGAAGTGAGAAACTTCCGAAAAATCTAGAAAATAGATTAAGTAATAACGAAATGGAAGAAGTTTCTTATGAGTTAAAAATCACCTTGATAGAAGGAGAAAATGCCAAGTTTAACTTAGTCTTCGATAATACTATATATTCTCATAGGCTAAGATTATCTGTTAATACTAATAGTGATTGTGGCAATTCTTATTCTCAAATTCAAAATGGATTCTATGAATATGATAATAAAATCATTGATGAAAATTGGAAAAATATTTATGAAGAAAAGCCAGTTAATATATACAATATGGATAAATCTGTATCTTGTACTAACGAAGAACAAACAGTAACCATATTTACTAATGGTTTGAAAGAATATGAAAAAAATGAGGATAGAATTGATATAACATTATTATCAACCACTAATCAACTTGGAAAACCAAATTTATTGTGGAGACCTGGAAGGGCCTCAGGGGATACAACAAATGCTGGTCACATCATGATGCCAACCCCATTAGCAGAAGAAATAGGATTAATTGAGTATAAGTTTGGCATTTTAGTAAATGATGGACCAATAGATGAGGAGTTAATATCAAAAGAAAGTGCGCTAAGGCTGTCACAAGATATAAGCTACCAAAAACAAGAACTAAATAAATTTGTAAATAGGTTAGATAATAAGATATGGTATGATTTTGAGTATTTAGAACTGCCAAGAGAGTATTCACTATTTGAAAATATAGATAATGTATTAATGACTTCAATATATCCTGCCTTTACAAATGATGATGGTTTTGTAATAAGATATTCTAACCCAACAAATAAAGATAAGAATCTTAAGTTCGAAGGGCTTGAAGATTACGAAATAAAATATTTAGATGCTGTAGAAAATGAAATAGAAACAGATTCAATAATTAGAGCTTATGACTATAAGACAATTTCTATATCTAAAAGAGTTTGATAAAAATCAATCTGATAAATAGTTTATAATCAATTAAGATCTCTAGAAATAAAAATAAGCAAAAACCAGAGCTAAAGTATTATAAGCTCTGGTTTTGTATTGGTAGAATTTTTAGAATAAATCAAGGATTTACATTACCTTCTTATTGATAGCATTAACAATGATTTCCTTGCCATCTTTTAATTCAAATTTGTATTTTTCGCCTTCGCCGTCGTTATAGAGTTTCCATTCTTCTATTTCTCCGCCGCCATTTGATTCTAGGGCTATGTGCATGGCTTCTTCTGGTGGGATGGCCTTGCCTAGGTCTACTGGGTTTTCCTTATCGGCTGCCTTTTCCATTTCAGCTTCTGTTGTTTCTGCTGAGTTGGCATTTACTTTTAGCTTATATTCATCGCCATTTTTCTCGCCTTCAAAGGTATAGTAAGCTTCTCCATCTTCAACTTCGTAGCTTACCTCTGTAAGATTGTAAGGAGCACCACCCACGTGGCTTTCAAATTTGTAGCTTGCTGCCTTTAGGGTAACCTTGTTGTCTGGCATTACCATTTCAGCTGTAGTTTTTTCTTTATTGTCATCTGCTTGATCAGTAGCTTGTTCTTTATTATCGTCAGCAGGAGCTTCTGCTTTTTCTTCAACTTTAGTTTCTTCTTTGGTATTAGCTTTTTCACCATTGCATCCAGCAAAAACAAAACTTGTTGCTAGAAGTAGAGCTAGTATTTTTTTATTCATATTTTCCCCCTTATAAAAGCTTTGAACATTAGTATTATACCAAAAGGCCTATGTTTTACAAATTATAGAGTTTAATGTCTATTCTATATCAAAAGCTTTTTAGACTTGATAAATCAATTAAATTGTAGCAGGATTTTTTAGTCTATTTTATTATCTCTCCCGTTGACCCGTTGATTTTTATATCTCTGCCTTCTGCTATATTTATGTAGTAAACTGCCTTTTTATCTTCGATTTTTAACTCGTATCCCTTTACCCAAGCGCCTTTACTTTGCTTCTCTAGGGCCTTTTCCATTGCATCAACGCCAGAAATAATATTTTTGAAGTCTAGGGCGAGTTTTTTATTGGTAGTGTCTTTTTCGATTTTTTCTTCTAGGATTTGGGCATTGTCATCGATTTTTAGCTTATATATCTTTCCGTTTTTAAATCCCTCAATATTTAGGATGAAAAGCTCATTGGTAAATTCCATTTTTATTTTATCTATATTTATTGAATCCATGTCTGCCTCACCAAAGTTGTGGTTGTGGAATATTTTTAGGGCGTCATCTAAGCTTTTTGCAAAATCTGGGACAGGTTTCTTTTTTATTTTGGAAATTTTCGTATTTTTATTTTCAACTTGCCTTATACCTGTTTCACTATTTTCCTTATTTGTATTATTACATCCCGTTAGCAAGAAAACAAAGGCTAATAAACCTATCAACACTTTTTTATTCATCTATATCTCCATAAGAATCTCTTTGTTATTGAGATTATACTAAATAGCTTTGCCTTATCAATTTTTATTGGTTTGCTTTGATTTTAGCGAAAAAATAGACCCATTTGGGCCTATTAATTTTAGAATTTAGTTTCTTTTTATTATGTCGCCTGTTGTGGCGTCAATTTTTACGTCCTTGCCATTATCTAGCTCTATGTCGTAGACTACCTTGCCGTCTTCAATTTTTAGTTCATATTCTTTGACTTTAACATCTTCAGCTTGGCCTTCTAGGGATTTTTCCCAGGCGTCCTCACCAGAAATTATCTTAGTAAAATCTATGGCAAGTTTTTTCTTATCGTCGTCATCTTCGATTTTTTCTTCTAAAATTTTGCCATTGTTGTTTATCTTAAGCTGGTATTCTTTGCCATCTTTAAAACCTTCAATGCTATAGATTATATCCTTATCTAAGATTTCTACCTTAATTTTATCGAAATTAAAAGAATCAGCTGATGCATCTCCGAAATTATGTTCGTGGAAAATTTTGACTGCGTCTTCCATATTCATGGCCACTTCAGGAGCTTTTTCTTTATCTGTGTCATCAGTTTTTTTGTCATCTTCAGAAACTTCTTTTACACCTGTATTTGTATCTTCAACCTGGCTTGGTTTTTGCTTGGCATCTTCTACTGGCTTTGCATCTTTATTGCCACAGGCTCCTAAAATAAGGCTTGCTAAAAGAATTAGGCTTAAATTTTTGATTTTCATATTTTACTCCTCTTATATAATATTAGCTCAAAAAAGGAATTCCTGTTTTCTTAAATATATTGTACCAGAGATTAGAAAAGTTCAATATTTCTTACAAAAGTTTTAAGATTTGTAAGTATGATAATAAAAAAATAGACCCAACCGGGCCTATTTATAAAATTATTTGATTATTTCACCTGTCGCTGCATCAATTCTTACATCTTCTGCATTTTCTAAGTCTATGTCATAGACTGCTTTGCCATTTTCTACTTCTAGCTCATAGCCTTCGATATAAACATTTTCAGCTTGACCTTCTAGGGCCTTTTCCATGGCTTCTTTGCCTGTTATTATAGCTTTTCTATCTATGGCCATTACCTTTGTGTCATCTTCTGCTTCTGTTTTTTCGCTGATGATTTCAAGAGTATTGGCATCTAAAACGGCTTCGTATTCTTGACCATCTTTAAAACCCTTTACGCCATAGCAATATTTGCCATTTTCTTCGTCAAGTTCTGCACTTGTTAGCTCGATTGCCTCATCTTTATAGTGGGCATAAAAAGCGTCGATTGCTTCTTCTAGTGTTTTTTCTGTGGCTGGGATTGGATCTTTTGCAGCTGTGTTTGCATCATTTGCTACTTCCTTTACTGCATCATTATTTTCTGCTACTTGGCTTTCTTCTTGTTTTACTTCTTTTGCTCCATCATTAGCTGGCTTTGCTGCTTGATTGCCACAAGCGCTAAGGACTAGGCCTGCTGCTAGCATCATTATTAATTTTTTATTTTTCATTCTATCTCCTTCAATTTTCATCGTCTTATTTTACTTTATACCCAAGGATTGCAGGTTTTAAGCAAATTTTCCTTTTTTCTGTATGAGGACCATGTATATATTTATTTTTGTGGTAGAATCCAGGTAAGATTTGAAGGAAATTTTAGGGAGGTGGTTTTATCAATAGGTATTCAAAGATTACGAATAAGACTAAAAGGGAGATTGTTCTTTTAAAGGCTAGGCCTTGCAAGTGGGGCAAGTGTAGCTTTTGTGATTATATAGATGACAATGAAGTCGATGAAAAAGCGATTGATGAGGTCAATTTTGAGGTTTTAAAAAATGTGACCGGAGAATATGGGGTCCTAGAAGTCATCGATTCGGCTTCGGTTTTTGACCTGACTGATTCGACTCTTGCTGAGATAAAGAGGATTGTAGATGCTAAAAATATCAAGCACTTATTTTTTGAGGCCCATTGGATTTATAGGAATAGGCTAGATGAGATTAGGGATTATTTTAAAATTCCTATTACCTTTAAGACTGGCGTTGAGACTTTTGATAATGATTTTAGGGAAAAGGCCCTTAGAAAGGGTGCGACCTTTACAGATTATAGACAGGTTAAGAAATATTTTGATTCTCCTTGCGTGATGGTTGGAATCAAGGGCCAAACTAAGGAGATGATTGATAGGGATATGGAAATAATTAAGGAATTTTCTCATGCAACTGTCAATATTTTTATGAATAATTCCACTCCTATAAAGAGGGATGAAGACCTGGTTAGCTGGTTTGTCGAAAAGTACAGGTATCTTGAAGATGATCCAAGGGTTGATATCTTATTTGAAATCACTGATTTTGGAGTGGGTTGATCAAAATTTATTTTAAATGGCTTGTTAGCAAGTAAATAGGTCTTTTGACTTGATTTTACATCTAGCAAGCCATTTTTATTTGCTAAACTTTATCTAAATTTAACAAGGATTTGATATAATTATACTAGAAAGTTAGGAGGTTTTATGAAGGTTCTTATTGTTGAAGATGAACTCGACTTGCTTGATTCTGTTGCCGAAGGGCTCAATCTTTTGGGCTATGCGACTGATAAGGCAAGCGATGGAGACACTGCCATTGATATGGCTTATGTGGAAAATTATGATATCATCATTCTTGATGTGAATTTGCCTGTTAAGGATGGTTTCGAGGTTTTAAAGTCTATTAGGTCTTTTGATAAAGAAGTTGCAATCATCATGCTTACAGCCCGTTCTGATATAGAAGATAGGGTGGCAGGACTTGACCTTGGGGCTAGTGATTATATGACCAAGCCCTTTGCCCTTAAGGAGCTTGATGCCAGGATGAGAAGCCAGCTTAGGCGCAAGCAAGTTCACACTGAAAGTGAAATTGCCATAGCAGGACTTGTCTTTGATACGGCTAAGAGAGAGGCTTCCTATCAGGGCAACCCTATTAGCCTTACCAGCAAGGAGACAGGGATTTTGGAATATTTGTTCTTAAATTCTGAGCGTTTTGTCCCAACTGAGGAGCTTATCGAGCATGTGTGGGACTCTAATGTGGATGAATTTTCAAACTCGGTTAGGGTTCATATGTCATCTTTAAGGAAGAAAATCAAGAAGGTTTGCGGCAAAAATCTGATTGAAAATGTGATAGGCAGGGGCTATCGTATCCATGAAACAGAAGTTTTATGATTCGATAATTTTTAAACTCATAGCATCTGTTGTTATAATTTTTATAGTTATGCTCCTTGTAGTCATGTATCTTGTAAATCGCAAACAGTCCATGGTTATAGATGCTGTGATGGAGGAATTTCAGACCAATTTGCCCTTTAGGGACCATTCGGTGGTCCTCTTTGTGGATTCGTCCAAACTCCAATTTACCAGCGATTTTAAAATCTATCTTTTCTTCATAATCACCTGTGTGATCATAGTTGGGTCCTTTGTTTTCGCTCTAATTATCAGGAAAATCTTGGCACCACTTAAAAATCTCCAGGAAAAGATAAGTGATGTGGATATAGATAAGCCAGAAAGCTTTGAAAATCTGGCCCTAGTTGATTCTACATCGACAGAGATTGTCGAGCTTTCCCAAAGTTTTGACAAGATGCTTAGGAAAATTTACGCAGATTACAAGAGACAGAAGGATTTTTCTTCAAATGTGGCCCACGAACTGAGGACTCCTATTGCTGTTATGAAGAGCCAACTTGATGTCTACAAGCAAAAAATCCACACAGAAGACTCTATGAAGATGGTAAGGGTCCTTGAACACAATGTAGACAAGTTAAACGGCCTTGTCGATGCGATTTTGTCCTTGAGGAAGAAATCTCAGCTTAAGCTTAGCAAATTTTCCCTAGAGAGCTTGGTCGATGAGATAATCTTGGACTTAGAAGATAAGGCAAGTGATAAGAATGTCAGCCTTGCCTATGAGAATTTAGATCTAGATATCATAAGCGATGATTCCCTCATGCAGAGACTCCTTTACAATATTATTGACAATGCCATCAAATATAATAAGGAAGGCGGTTCTGTCAAGGTCAGCGGGGAAAAATCTGGTGATGAGATAAGGATTTTGGTTAAGGATACAGGTATTGGCATAAGCGATTCTGATAAGGCTAGGATTTTTGATCTTTTCTACCAGGTGGATAATTCTAGGGGAAGCGAGGGCTATGGGATTGGCCTTTCCCTTTCAAAAACTATAGCTGACATGCTAAGGGCGGATATTGATATCAAGGAAAACGAGCCTTGCGGGTCAATATTTATTATAAAAATCCCTAAGTCTTTATCATAACTTAACAAGGCCTATGTTATCATGATTAAGGAAGGTGAGAAATGAAAAAATATAAAAAATCACTGGCCATCTTAGCCCTAAGCCTTGCCTTCATTGGCTACGGGCTTTATAGAAAAGAGGCCGACACAGTCTTTATGAAGGCAATTAACTTATGTTTGGAGTGTATAGGAATTGGATAGAGTAAAAAATAAAAAGAGAATGATTATCCAAGCCCTATCAACCCTAGCTCACAACTTCCACTTACCCAACTTCCTAAAGGGAAAGATTTACCAGGGTCCTGGCAAGAAAATTTGCCTGCCAGGCCTTAACTGTTATTCCTGCCCAGGTGCTGCAGGATCTTGTCCTATAGGAAGTCTACAAGCTGTAATTGGCTCAGCCAAGTACAGGGTCTCCTTTTATGTGATGGGCCTTATGATGTTTTTTGGTGTCATGGTCGGTAGGCTTATATGTGGGTTCTTGTGTCCTTTTGGATTTTTCCAAGACCTATTTTATAAGATACCAACAAAGAAGTTTTCCACCAAAAAACTAAAGGTCCTAAGATCAATTAAATACATAATCCTAACTAGCCTATTAATATTTGTAGGCTTTGCCTTGAAGGGAAAATACGAAGTGGTTCCCCCTTATTTCTGCAAATATATTTGCCCCCAAGGCATAATGGAAGCAGCCCTTCCTCTAGCAAGCAAAAATGCCAACCTAAGGATGGCCCTAGGACCGCTATTTAGGATGAAATTTGTAATATTAATAATTACAATAATCTTATCAATCATATATTTTAGACCATTTTGTAAGTGGATATGCCCACTTGGAGCCTTTTATTCCTTGTTCAACAAGTTTTCCTTCTATCAATTGGAACTAAGCAAGGATAAGTGCATAAATTGCGGCAAGTGTGCTAGAGTTTGTAAGATGGATGTGGATATAAGACAGTCAACCAGTCACTTAGAATGTATAAGATGTGGCGATTGCCTAAAGGCTTGTCCAACAAAGGCAATCACAAGCGAATTTTTAAATATCAAAAAGAAAGAGGAAAAAGATGAAAAATAATATCAAAAAAGGCCTAGGAGCCTTAGCCCTAGTTCTAGTACTTGCAGGATGTGGAAACAGCGCACCAAAGGAAGAAGCTAAAGATAAGGGAGCTGAACAAGCCCAAGAAATGGCAGTTCCAGAAGGACAAATGCCAGAAGGAGCTCAAATAACAAAAGATACAACTACAAAAATCGAAGATGTAGACCAAAGCCAAAGACCAACAAACCTAGGCAAGTTTGAAGCGACAGACCAAGAAGGCAAGAAATTTACCAACGAAGATTTAGGAAAATATGATGCAACAGTCATCAACCTATGGTTTACAGGTTGTTCTGCTTGTATACAAGAAATGCCAGAGCTAAATAAGTTAGCAGATGAATTCAAAAAGGATGAAAAAGTAAACTTCGTAACCCTCTGCACAGACAGCGAATACGATGACTCAACAAAGGCAGCCTACAAGAGAATAATTGACGAAAACAAGCCAACCTACCAAGCCCTAGGCGTAAAACAAGAAGGCGACATCAAAAAATTCATCGACAACATTTTTGCCTACCCAACAACAATAGTAGTAGATAAAAATGGCAATGTCATAGGAGATGATGTAGTAGGAGCAATAGCAAATAAGGACCAACAAGAAAAATTGATGAAAAACATCGAAGCTGCAAAAGAAGCAAGCAATAAGTAAAAACTCAAACCCCTTAATAACTTTTTTCCCGGCAAGAGCCGGGATTTTTTTGCCCAAAGATTGCCTTATTTGATATAATAAACTTATGTAAAATGAAATCATTAGGTTTATTTTTATAAGTGAAAATTTTAATTACAAATGGAGAAAAAATGAAAAAGAAGGTTTTATTGCTAAGCTTAATATTAGCAGGAATTATGAATGCTAACACAGCCTTTGCTGCTGATATTATTTATTATGATGATTCTGATTTAGATGCTTTTCTTGAGGAATGTCAGGCAGGCACAAGTGATGAAAAAGAACAGGCGCCTACTCTAAAGGAAGAAGAACCTACAAGAGAAGATATTTATTATAAAAACCCAGACGGGACCCTTGCCAAGGGTTTGACAGATACAGGCGAGGTCCGCAGGTATTTTGACAAAAAGACTGGTCAAATGGTCAAAAATATGACAATCGCCAGTGAAAATATCCATGTTGATAAATCTGGAAAGGCCCATTACATCGGTTGGGATTATTTTAATGGCAAGCTCGGCTATTACGACCCTCAAACAGGATATGCCAAGGGCCTAAAAACTATTGGCAATATCACCTATGGTTTTGATGAAAATGGGACGATTTTTAGGAAGAAAAATAGGGTCTTTAATGGGCAAAATTATTATTTCAATAAATTTGGCGAAGCGACTAAGACCGATGGCAAGTATGCCAGAGGCTGGGTTGGGGATAGGTATTTTTTTGAAGATGGCAAGCCTGCTGAGGGCTTGGTAGAAATTTCTGGCAAAAAATATGCCTTCCACGAAAGAAGCCTAAGATTGCTTAGAAATACAGAAAAGGTTTTTAATCATAAGGTCTATAAGATAAATGATAGGGGCGAGGCCATTTACCAGTATGATCTGGCCCATGCCAACCTAAACAGGGGAACAAATGGCGAATTTAAGCCAGGCTTTTCTCAAAATCTTATGAGAAAGACCCCTTACTTTAGCCAGAAAGATGAGCGTTGGTCAAAAAGAGCCTACGCAACAGGTACCATGGCAGGTTTTGGATGTGGGCCAACAGCCATGGCCATGGTCCTAAATAGAAAGCTTGATACCAACGACATCTACCCAACCAACACCATGGCAGTAGCAAGTGATTATTCATCTTGGGATGGGACTGATTGGCAATATTTTATAGAAGGAGTCGAAGCCTACGGCCTAAAATCCTACGACATACCAGTCCAAAAAGATGCCTTCGTTCAGGCCCTTAAAAATAATCCAATAGTTGTAAGGGTAGGGGCAGGATCCTTTATAAACTCTGGTCACTACATGGTTGTAGATTCTTACCAAAACGACTACTTTGTCATAAATGACCCTTATAATATGAGAAGAAACACCCTTGATAATATCCCATGGCAGAGATTAAGGGGAGAAGTGACAGTAGCCTGGGAGATAAAATAAAAAAGTAAGCCCACAAAGCTTGCACTTTAATCAATTCCTAAAAGTAAATAGGAAAGGTATTTATTTTTTATCTTGTAAATAGCTTCAGCAATAATGTAGGAGGCAAGGATTGAAATTATTAGAATTCCAATATCCTCTATAGGCATCCTTGACTTAATTATCACAAAGAGGGCTGGATATATATAAATTAATCCAAAGATCAGATAATCACTAAAGCCCATAGATTCTTCCTTGCTAATGGTTTTAAGGGCCAGATAGGTCAGAGGGAAAATTGTAAGCATAAAGCCATAGTCGACTTTGACCAACCTTTCTTTCAGGTAGACTTCGCCAGCCACAAGTCCTAGGGCAAGGACTAGGAGTACTGGCCTGATATTTGATGCAGATCTAACCTTAATAGCCATTAGATAGAAGCTGAAATATAGGAAATAATCCTTAAAAGGACTAAGAGCGTCTAGCCTTTTTATAAAAATTATTGCAAAAAAGATTAAAAGAGAAAGCCCTGCAAGAATTGGGAATATTCGGCTTCCAAAAATTTGATTTATGATAAGCTCAAGGATAAAAAATCCACCCATCATGATCATTAACCTGTAAATGCTTGTGATAATTTTAAGCAGATCTGCAGGGATTTTTTCGAAACTTCTCCCATTTACAACAAAAGCCATGACCAGGCTATAAAAAATGAGAGGCACAAACATGATAAAGACCTTTTTTGTATCAATAAAGGAAATCTTAAAGGCCAGATAGGCGACGGTTAGGGATGTGAGAGTCCTTTCTATTAAATTTTCATCAATTACAAGAGCTTTTGCAAGAAAAGCCTTAAAAATTAGCCCGATAAGGGCAAGAATCGTAAAGCTTGCTGCAAAATTATTTTTAAAATACTTCATACTATTATCATATCATAAATTCATCGTAAATGGTATAATAAATAAAAGGAAGGAATTATGGCAAGAGATACAACAAGACAAAGACATGACAGACGTGAAAGACCTTCCCCTTCTAGGGAAAGAGTAGATAGGACCAGGCGTAGAAAAGCTAGGGAGAAGAAAAGAAAAAGAAGGACCTTTGGCCCTTATATCTTAATATTTATCCTCCTAATAGCAAGTGTGTTTTTTATAGCAAGGTCCATAAGCCACAATGTAGATAGGACTGTGGCAAGAATTGAATCAGCAATTAAAGGCGACGATGAGGTCTTCATGAAAGAAAACATGGATAGGATCGATCTGATTTTTGACGTGCTCAAAAAATCTTATTCAGAAGATGAAATCAAGCAAGAAGACTTTATAAAAAATAATTTCAAAAATCTTGATATAAAAGTTTTAAATAAATTAGACATAGACGGGGGTAAGGAAATAAGTCTAAGGATATCAAATGTGAACTATGTAGAGGAATTTGACAAGGTAAAAAATATAGAAGAAGCCAACCAGCACGAAGAATATATGAGAAAGCTCTCAGCATCAGATGCCAAGCTTAAAAACACCGATGCCAAGATATTTCTAAAGAAAAAACTATTTGGCTATGATATCTACGAATCAAGAGAATTTATAAATGGGATAATAGGCGGAGCCTTGGATTTAGTCAATGAAAGCAAATAGATCAATTAAGAGAACAAAAGAAGAAGCCCGTGACCTAAATCCGGTCCTAATCACCCTAATTTTGTCAATTCTTATCATAATTCCCCAATACCTCTTAGGCCTTATAGGAGGTTTTGGGAAAAATATCAAGGTCATAGATGATTTTTTCACCTACATGGACACAAATAACATGTCCTTCTTGCTAATAATTTATTCAACCGCCCTCACCCTATTTTTAGCCTATATATTTGCAAGGAAAATCCTAAAAAGAGATAAAATTTCCCTAGGACTCGTAGATGATAGGAAATTTATCTCCTATGCCAAGGGCATCCTCTTGGGATTTTCACTTTTAAGCCTCATAGTCCTAATCTTAAAATCATTAGGATTTGCAGAAATAGTAACAAACAAGACAGATCTTAATATAAAGCTCTTTTTAATCTTCATCCCAGCCTGGATGATCCAAGGTTTTGAAGAAGAATTTCTAATGAGGGCAATCCTAATGAACCAAATGGCAGGAAGGGGCAAAATCATCCTTGCAATGGCCGCAAACTCCCTAATATTTTCCATCCTCCACTTGGGAAACTTAGGTTTTAGCCTTATGGCCTTTATAAATATATTTTTAATTGGAATGATATTTTCCCTATTATTTTATAAAGAAGACTCAATATATATTTCAGCTGGGGCCCACTCCTTCTGGAACATGACCATGGCCAATATCTACGGTGTAGCTGTCTCAGGCTTTAGCCAAAGCGGGGCAAACATACTTAAAACCACCCTCAAGGGAAGGGACCTAATCTCAGGAGCAGAATTTGGCCTAGAAGGCTCAATTGTCACAAGCCTGGTATTAGCGATTGTTTTGATAATTTTAATAAGTAATATAAGAAAGAAATCTTGCCCAAAGTAAGCAGGATTTCTTTTTGTAAGGACGGACACTATGTCTATATATAAATTTGCAAATAATTTAATAAAAATTAGAGAAAATAAAAAACTTAGCCAGGAAGACTTGGCGCATCTTTCAGGAGTAAACCGCAGGTCCGTATTAAGGCTAGAAAATGGCCTAATAAAAGAGCCGACCATCGACACCCTCCTAAAATTATCAGCAAGCCTAGAAGTTGATCTAGTTGATTTATACATAAAAGATATCTATGAATCCCATTACTTATATAAGGACCTTCTATCAAGCTTTGACATTCTATGCGGTTTTAAACCTAAGGAAGAAATCCTTCTTTTAGAAAAAAAGTTAAATATATTAGAAGCTGACCCAAATTTCAAGGGAAAAGACTATGAACTAGCTCTAATGAGGCTTTTTATAAAAAACTTAAAAACACCCATCCTGATTAGCCTACAGGAAGAATTTGAAGACCTTACATCTACTAGGCTTAACAAAAATAATTTGCTGACTAAGGATTTGAGTTTTTTAGAAGCTAGATTGCTGCTTAATATTTGTAATAAAAATAAATCTTATAAGGAAATAGAAAGAGAAGATATTCTGAATAATTTAATTACAAAAAGAGACAAACCTATTATAGTTATAATGGCATATAATATTCTTATAAATAGAATGTATGTAAATGGGACATCTAAGGAAGCCTTAGAATTGGCGGATAAATCGATACAGTATGCTATAGATAATCATATTATTAATTCATATGCTCTTTTATATTACTTAAAATTTTTGTGTTTTTATGAAATAGGAGATGACAGATATATTAATTCACTTAATTGTGCAAATATGTTTTCATCACATTTAGATAATTGTATGTTATCAAAAATTATTGACAAGAAATCCAAAATTGTTTTTGGAGATTAATTATATAAATTTATATAACTAAATCAATAAATCCTAAATTTAATAAATTTTTTCAAAATAAAAATTTGAAGTAATTTAAAACATTTAATTATTGTTTTAATGGGTTTTTATAAAAGATTTATTTTAAATTTTTATATGACTTAATTTCTATTATAGTAGACTCTTTTTTATCATTAGCATAAGAAGTACTAACGTTTAGTGTTAATAATATTGCAATTAGAAGTAATATATTTTTTTTCATAAAGCAACTCCTTTTAATATCGTTTGTAATATTATATAGTTGAATTAATTATAAAAAAGTGACATGGATGTCACTTTGAATATTTTAATTTGCTTGTAAAGTTTATATGCAAATTATTTGAATAGTAAAGGAGAAACTTATGAAAAATAAAAAAACAAAATATTTTGCCTGCTTATTAAGTGCTAGCATATTAGCTAGCCCAATTGGCCAAGCTTTTGCTAGCCAATGTAATATTGGAATGAATAAAGATGATATAAAAATCAATTCGATAACTCAAAGCTCAACAAAAGTTACAAACCAGAGTATATTAAATAATATAGAAATTAAAGATGAAGGTGATAAAAGAATCGTAACAATAACTGATAGTAAAACTGGAGAAAAAAATCAATTAATTGCGAATTTTAAAGATAATACCCTCTATTCTACAATCACCAATAAAACAATAGATTTGCCAGCTGATTTATCATTTTATAGGGTAGAAACAACTTATGAGACAAAAAGGCTTACCTATAAGCAGATAAGTGATTCCCTAGGTGATAAGATTGATGTTGCTAGCCTAGTTGGTCTTGTTATGTCTTATGTACCAGGACTAGAAGGAGCTGGTGGTGTAACTGTTGTGATTAGTGAAATTGTAAGGTATTATAATAATCATCTGGCCAATAAGTCAACTGAGCATGGTCTTATATTTAAGATAAAAAAGGTAAGACATATAAGGCGTAGGGGATCAAAACATAATGTAGCGTATAGAACTTCAAAAACAATTGTGGGTGTGACTAAGTTCTAAAAAGTAAATATTTATACGGAGCAAAATTATGCAAGAAAATACAAATAAATTAAAGATAGTCAACATAATATCTATAGCATTAACAGCACTTATTCTTTTATCTATATTTGATATATTTAAATTAAAAGAGTATAGGTCAGTTTTTGTAGGAGCTTTTTTAGTGACGTTATTTTTAAAAATCTTATTGTCTGATTTAAACAAAAAGGAGAAAATTTATTCACTGGTAGCTTTAGTGATAATAGCAATAATTTTTGTTTTTATATTTGTTAAGTTTTCCTATCTATGGGTTTTGTAAAATAAGGGGATTTATAGATTTAATAGTTACTATATAAATGCATGTTGCTTGAGCTTGTAGTAAATAAGGATCAATTTTACTAAGTTAAGAAGCTCTATGATTAGGTGAATACTCTAAAATAGGTGATGATAAAAAGCTTATAAGAGAAATTTAAGGAGACCTCGGATAAAATGAGGTCTTTTTATATGACTAATTTTAATGTAGCTATCAAGTTAAGGTGGTATGATATAAGTCAAAACGAAAGGAGGTTCTATGTCTATATATAAATTTGGAAATGACCTTACAAAAATCAGGGAAAACAAAAGAATTAGCCAGGAAGACTTGGCGCATCTTTCAGGAATAAGCCGCAGGTCCATATCAAGGATAGAAAATGGCCTAATAAAGGAACCGAGCATTGACACTCTCCTAAAATTATCAGCAAGTCTTGATGCTGACATAGTTGATTTATACATAAAAGATATCTATGAATCCCAATATTTATATAGGGAACTTCTATCAAGTTTTGACATTCTTTCTAGCTTTAAATCCAGGGAGGAAATCCTATTATTAGAAAAGAAAGTCGATATTTTAGAAAAGGATCATAATTTTAAGGGAAAAGACTATGAACTTGCCCTTATGAAGCTTTTTATAAAATCCTTAAAAACTCCAATTTTACTTAGTCTAGAAGAAGAATTTGAGTATATCACAAGTTCTAGGATAAATAAAAATAATATATTGAGTGGAGATTTGACTTTCTTTGAAACAAGACTTCTGGTAAATGTTTGTAATGCAAATGGTGGATTTAAAAATATTGCCAAGGAAGATTTGCTAGATATAATTATTTCTAAAACAGATAACTGTACCTTAAAATATCTATCATATAATAGTTTGATAAATAGTATATATGTAAATAAAGAATGCAAAGACGCCCTAAATTTAGTTAATGAAGCAATAGATGAATCAAAGAAAAATAGGTTTATTGAAGGAAATAGCCTTTTATATTATTTGCAATTTTTATGCCGTTACTCTCTAGGCGATGAAAGATTTATACAGTCCTTAGATCATGCTATTTTATTTTCTACCTATACTGGATTAGATAATTTAAAAAAATTAATCGAAGAAAAATCAAAAAATGTAATAGAATAACAAATTGGGACACCCATGTCCCTTTTATTTTTGGCCAATACTAGTAGGCTGTAAGTAGAAATCATTTTATGATTGATAAGAATAACTATGTTGAACAAATAAGAGGCTATATATGAAAAAAGAAAATATAAAAAAATTATATAAAGATAAAGATATAATAAATAGAAAAGACCTAGTTAAGCTTGTCATTGGCTACGTTATATCATCCTTAGCCCTTCTAGCTATACCTATCTCTACAAAAATTCTTGTAGACGCTATTAGTAAGGGAGAAGCACTGGGATTTAATAAAATTGGCCTAATATTTTTAGCTGTGATTTTTTCTTCCTTGCTTATTTTTTATTTTGGATCTTATAAGATAAAAAAGGCGAATTTAAAATTTTATGAAAATCTGGTAAATAAAATCTATACAAAATCGGTTGCTATGTATCCTTCTGATTATGAAGGATTTGATGCTGGCTTTATCCATAATTTGTATTATGGTGAAAGCCAAACTCTTGCGGCAAATCTTACAAATATCTTCATAATCATGCCAGCTTCCCTTATTCAAGCACTGATTTTTGCAAGTGTCTTATTTAAAATAGATATTAAACTTAGCATTCTTGTCATGGTTAGTCTGCCTCTTTATATATTTTTGGTAAGCTTTAATGCTAAAAAGAGAACTGTACTAAATCAAGAAACTATAGAAACCAATGATCTTTTTGTTAAGACAACTAATAATTTTAAGGATAATATTTCTCAGATAAAATTATCTGGGGCTAGGGACTTTTTTGAAGATAAGTTTAGGAAGGCTACAAGTGACAATAGGCAAAGTCATGAGAGATTTTACTTTTACTATTTCTTTGGTGATAGGTTAAGCTCGCTTGTTACGAGCATCCTGCCGATTATTATCCTAGCCTTTGGGGCAAAGGATGTAATAAACAATAGGATAAGTCTAGGAACTATACTTATGTTTATAGAAATTGCAGCCTTCTTGTTTGAACCCTTGACTAATTTTTTCCATATTTTGACAGAAGCTAAGTCTATAAGGCCATATTTAGAAAGATTTGAAAGTTTTGCTTACAAGATTAGTGATGAATATGAGCTTTATGATGAAATTTTTGCTCCTACTAAAGTCCTTGCTATTAGGGATTCTAAGGTTTTATCTCAAAGCTCTGACTTTCTTTACAATGTAGATATGGACTTAAAAGAAAATGGTCTTTATATCATAAAAGGTAAAAATGGATCAGGCAAGTCCACACTGCTAAGGCTTTTATCAGGTCTTAATTCAGCCACAGGATTTGAAGGTGGAAAAATTTCGATTCCTAGAGTCTACAAGGATAATATAGCCTTCTTATTCTATCCCCTATTTAATTTTGAAGGGACAGGAAGAGAAAATATTATTTTTAATGAGGATATGAATATAAGATTTTCTGACCTATTGGAAGATGATCTTTATAATAAAAATATAAAAATAAATCCCTTAAACCTATCATCTGGTCAGGCTCAAAAAATATCCCTGCTTAGAATCCTAAATTCTGAAAAAAAGGCGATTTTTCTAGATGAGCCAACTACAAATCTTGAAAGAGAATCCGTAGAAGTATTAAAAAAATATCTGGTAGATTTAAAAAAAGAAAAATTAGTTATAATAATCATGCACAGCGATGAATATGATGATATAGCTGATGATATTTATTTGATTGATGATAATATACTTAGGAAAACAAATAAAAGCTTAGGCCTTACAAGATAAGTAAGGTCTTTTTTGCTGAGAATTTTATTATATTTATCAGCTTAAAGCGGTATATTATATTATAATTTGTAAAACAGAAAGGAGGTCCCATGTCTATATATAAATTTGCAAATAATTTAAGAAAAATTAGAGAAAATAAAAAACTTAGCCAGGAAGACTTGGCATTTTTATCTGGCATCAGCCGCAGGTCTATATCGAGAATAGAAAACGGTCAAATTAAAGAGCCAAGCATGGACACCCTCCTAAAATTATCAGTAAGCCTAGAATTTGACCTGGTTGATTTATACATAAAAGATATCTATGAATCCCACTATTTATATAGGGAACTTCTATCAAGTTTTGACATCCTCTGCGGTTTTAAATCCAGAGAAGAAATTCTATTATTAGAAAAGAAACTCGAAATTTTAGAAAAGGATCAGAATTTCAAGGGAAAAGATTATGAACTAGCCCTAATGAAGCTTTTTATAAAATTTTTAAAAACTCCAATTTTACTTAGTTTAACAGAGGAGTTTGAGGAAATCACGAGCGCTAGGATAAATAAAAACAATATACTAACTAGAGATTTGAGCTTTTTAGAAGCAAGACTTCTTATAAATGTTTGTAATAATAAAGCTTATTTTAAAAATATTGATAGGAAAGAGATTTTATCATCTATAATAGATAAAAACGACGAAAGTCTTATAAAATTAATTGCCTACTACTCACTTGTTAACGTTATGGATATGGAGAGGGATTCTCTTAATGGCTTAGAAAAAATTAACGAAGCTATATCTTTTGCAAAATATTCTAATCATAGCGAGATGTTTGTATTTTTATATTATCTGAAATTTCTATGCCAATATGAATTGGGAGATGAAAACTATAGAAATTCAATAAAATTATCGAGAATTTTTGCAAGCCACCTTGACAAAGATGGGGCACTAAAGTTAATAAATCAAGTCATAGGAGATGTTTTGGGAAATAATTAAAATCGGGACACCCATGTCCCTTTTTTATTTGCTGAATTTAAGTATATTGAAGCCATAGAAAATTTGAAGGAGGTAGCCTATGTTGAGATTTTTTTATTTGACTGATAAGAAAGAATTTGTAAAACTTTTGATAATTAGGCTAATAGTAATCGGTTTGGGATTGTTAATTCCTATTAATACAGCAAAGGCCATTGACTTTGCTATTGCTAAGGACTTGGACCAGACAATCAAGCATATAGGGATCATGGTTTTACTTGATATTGGCATCCATATTTTTTATGTCCTCGAAGATTATCTTTTTGGCAAAAACGACGCCAAGGCCTATCTAAAGCAATTTGCAAGTCTTGATAGGGCCCTAAAATCCTATGATAGTAAGGTTTACAATATCGACCAGGCAAGGATTAACCAAGAACTTGGCCAAAATTTTGAAATTGTCCAGCCCTTTATCTACAAAAATACCTTGAGGATATTTTTAAACGCCCTTAAGTTTGTAGCAATTTGTATAATTGTATTTTTTATCTCTCCCTATCTTTTGATTTCATTTTTAATTATAGCCCCAATAGCAGCTGTGGTTTCCTATAAGAGTGAGGAGAAGATTTCGGATTATTCCTCAAATCATTTGGACGATATGAAAAATATCAAGGGTTATTTGCTAGATGCCAATAGCCTTAGCAAGGAAGAGAGGTTTTTGGAAGATAAACAGCTTCCACCTATTAAGGACTTCTTTAAGGGATTTTTTGCAAATCTTATGAAAAAGGTCCGCTATGAAAGTGTGATTTATAATATTTTTGTCTATGGAACCCTAAATATGGCCATCACCCTTACAACCATTATTTCAATTATCCTTATCATAAAGGGCAAGATGACCCCAGGCTCCTATGCAGCTGTGTCAATCTACATCAGCTCCCTATGGGATCCCATGCTTGATACTTTTAATACAAGAAGAGAATACGTCTCAGGCAAGCCTGCCATGGACTCTTTCTATGAATTTATAAATATGACTCCTGTAAGCTTTGACAAGGCTAAGATAAAATCTTTAGAAATAAAAGATTATATAAGTCTTGGAAGCAATGGAGAAAGTCTCCATGTACCTTTTAGCCAAAATATAGAAAAGGGGAAAATCAACCTAATTGTAGGTGATAATGGGATAGGGAAAACCACTCTCGTAGAGGCCATAATGAATCTAACGACCAGGTATGAGGGAGAAATTTTCATAAATGGTAAGGTCCTTGATAAGAAATCAGGTATTTTATTTGATGACCTGGTCTATATTCCTGCAAATCCACTCATAAGTGAGTATGGCAAGCTAAAAGAAAGGCTTAAGGGCTCATCAGGTCAGAAAAAACTAGCCCAAGTAGAATTTGCTACAAAGACTGACAAGTCCCTTTATATCTTTGACGAACCGACAAACTTTTTGGATAAGGAAGTTAAGGGAAGGGTCTTGGATTTGATTAAAAGGCTTACTAAGAAGGAAAAACTTGTTCTTGTAATAAGTCATGACCCGATATTTTTAGAAGATAAGCAAGTAAATATAATAAGGATTTTAAAGGACGATTTGTCCAATGGTATTTGCAGATGTAAATAATACATCTGTAAGTACTATTTATTATATACATTTTAAATCAAACTAAGCTTCCAAGTTAACCTGAACCCCAAAATCTGGAATACAGATGGAGGGGTTTTTGTATGATTATATAGATTTATTGATTCATCAGAATTGATAAAAGATAGGATGTTAGTAGATATTACGGTCTAAAATTCTAATAGATTTTTATAGAATTTTAAAATAAATTTTCGTCGATTATTTAGATAACTTTTATAAAATTTAAATGAATATGACAACCTTGTCCTGTTTAAAATCAATTTTATCTGTTAAAATTAATATAAATCAAGCAAACGTTTATCAATAGAAGGAGGGTTTTATTTTTGGCAAAAGATAAAAGAATGGTAATAGATATAGAAGGATTAGAAAAAAGCTATGGGACCTTTAAGTTAAATATTCCTAGATTAAAGATAAGAGAAGGTGAATTTGTAGGGCTTGTAGGAGAAAATGGTGCAGGCAAAACAACGCTTATAAAGTTAATTATGAATCTAGTTAAAAAAGATAAGGGACAAATAAAAATTTTTGGTAAAGAAAGTTTTAGCTATGAGCTTAAAAAGGACATAGGAGTTGTTTTTGATAAAGATAGTTTTTCTGGCTTACTTACTGTTAGGGAAATCGCTAAGATTTTAAAGTACATGTACAAAGACAAGTGGAATCAGGAATTATTTTTTAAGAAGATTAATAAATATCAGTTGCCAATTGATAAACCTACTAAATCGTTTTCTACAGGTATGAAAGCAAAGTTAAACCTATTTAAAACTTTTGCGTATTTGCCTAAACTTATGATATTAGATGAGTCGACTAGTAATCTTGACCCAATAGTAAGAAGGGAGATTAATAATGAATTAAAAAGCTTTTGTAAGGAGACCTTCTCTACAATTATTTTCTCATCTCACCTTGTCACTGAACTAGAGGATCTTAGCGATAGGATGATTTTAATAGATGAGGGGGAAATTGAACTAGATGTAGGGAAAGAAGATGTTAAAAATTACTATATCATAGATTTAAATGATAAATCAAAGCATAAATCGGAGATTATAGCTATAAAAGAAGAATCGGAAAAAAAACTTGCCTTATCATACTTGCCATCAAACTCAACTGATATGTTTTATAGAAATAATAATATAAGGGTTGAGGATATAATGTATTTTCTAAAAAAAGGAGAGCGCATACAATGAAAGGGATTTTATTAAGAGATTTTCTGATTTTATATAAAAAGTATATAAAGACCATTGCCATAGCGATTTTAGGTGTGAATATTTTATCTACACTTTTTATTGGATTTATTGGAAATAGTTTATTAAGTTTAGCTCTTCCCGCTGCAATTTCTGCTGTAGTAGTAAACCTATACGTAGAAGATGAAAAAGATGAGCGGAATAAATATCTTAAAATGTTACCTATATCATATAAAAATATAGTAATTGCCAGATTTTGTATATTTGTAGGTATAGTTATATTTTTTGGCTTAGCTAGTCTACTTTTAAATACACTATCTTTTATGATTCACCAAGACCAACCCTTAAAATATTACCTGATGTTTAGTCTGGTTGGACTCATTTTCGCAATTATTAATGTATATTTATTACTCCCAGCTTGTTATAAATTTGGTATAAAGGGTGCAAATAATGTTTCTGTAGGAGTTTTGATTTTAATAGGTTTTATTTCTATAGCTATAGTTAAATTAGATATAAATCCTATTATAAACTTATATTTATCAGCACCAGCCTATGTGCCTATTTTATTTGGACTACTAATACTTATTCTTCTAGGATGTGGTTCAATTTACCTATCTATATATATATTTAGTAATCAAGAAGTCTATTGATTAAGAAAGGAAAAATGATGAATATTAAATTAATATTAAGAATACTAAGTGTGATACTTTCAGTAATTGCTCTCATATTATTGGGATATTTATGGAAAAAAGGCTATAAGGAGTATTCGTTTATACCTCTTTTAATCGTTGCCGTAGCTCTATTGTTATCTCGATTTAGTCAAAATAAATAAAAGATATTTAGCTCATCTATTATAGTACATTTTAAAATGGAGGTTATACTATGACAAATAAAATGACTATCAAAAAAACATTAAAAACCGTGTTTTTTCTTGCACTAGCACTTATTCTAATGCCTAATATTTACTTTATAGCAAATAAGTTGGGTATTACACTTGCACCAGGGTGGTATCAGAATATGGTAGATTGGGTCTCATCAGGAGGAACAATTGCAGGAGCATTTGCGGCTATTGCGGGTGTAACAGTTCCAGCATGGCTTTCAGTAGCAGTAGCAGGATTTGGTTTAGCATCAGCATAATTTATTTAGAAAACAAGTTGTAATAAATTAACTATATTGTAGATGAGTTTGAATATAATGTATTGTAGGGGATTTAATAAATCCTCTACGATATTTTTTAAGGTGAAATTATGAAAAGTTCTAATAGAAGAAGTAAAATCATATTAAAATATTTTGTAAGATATTTAATGTTATTTATATTGTTGATTATAGTTAGTGCTATACTAAACATGAATACACAAAAGCAAACCATTAATCTAGATGTAGATTTAAATAATATAAAATCTTTTGGAATAATTATTTGTAAAAACTCATTGGTTTTTATGTATATATTTTCATCATTATTTATAGGTCGTTTAAATATATATGTTATGCTGATATCAAACGCAATTAGGATAGGTTTATTAATTTCGAGCTTCAAATATCCTATATATATGCTGATGATTCTACCACATGGGATTTTTGAATTTTTTGTTTTTATTTTATTATCTGCATATATAAGTGCTCATATATATTTAAAAGAAGAGGATAAGATTTTTATATTTAAAAAATCTGCCATGTTATATATTTTACTAATTATATGTGCAATTATAGAAGCTTGGGTAACTCCATATTTGGTTTTTAAATTTTGCTGATTTTATACTATTGCATAGAAAATATACATAAGAAATGAATTTATTTGATATTAGAAAAAATATTGATCATATATAAATTAAAGAATGGTCAAGTTAATATAAACTCAGATTAAACTTTATCGAAGGAGGTTAAATTGAAAGGGCTAGATCTATTTGGTGAAGATTTAAAAAAAATCAGAAAAAGAAGAAAATTATCGCAAGAAGATGTGGAGTTTTTAACAGGAATCAGTGTTAGAAATCTTTCTAGAATGGAAAATGCCAGAGTTAGTTCCATTTCTATAAGCACACTTTTTAGACTATCGTCCGTATATGAAAGAGATTTAATAGACCTATATAAAAAATATATACATCAAGCCTATAGAATTTATGATGAGATTAAAAATTCTCTAACAATTTCGATATTCTTTAAGGATAGAGACTATAAGCATGATTTACTAAATAAGCTAAGCGTATTAGAAGAAGAAAAGGAGTTTATCAATAGGTTCAATGAGATAAATTTGATTAGGATATTCTTAGAATATTTATTGGATGAAGATGCTTATAAATTAAAAGATAATTATCAAGAGTTAACAAGGTTAAGGGTAACAAATAATAATATATTAAAGTATAAATACACCTCGATAGAAGAGAGAATTCTACTTAGTTTATGTGAGTCTTTTAGTCATTATAATGGATATTTTAAAGAAGATATTATTGATTATATTACGAATACTTCGAGCAACAATTATATTAAATTTTTAGCTACTAATTCAAAAATTATTAATTTATATAAAAAGGGTCATTATGAAGAATCTATTTGTTTAATTGACAGAGCTATTAGACAAACTGAGAATTTTCTTGATACAGAAAGATTGCTTTATCTGTATTATAATAAGGCTATATGTGACTATTCGAGAGGAGATGAAAATTTCAAATCCCCTCTTAGAATAGCTTGTAAATTTGCTTATAACTTAAAATTAGACAAGCTTCACCAAATAATTGAAAGAAATAGTAAAAAAATGCTTAACTCTTAGTATAATTCTACATATACTTTAGGAGAGATTATAAGATCTTCGTTATCATCATCAGATGCAAAAACCCTTGAGCTCATTACTAAAGACAAAATCATCGCTGATATTAAAGCTATTTTTTTATTCATAAAATCACCCCTTCTTTGTATTTGTTTAAATTATACAACAGTTTTTTATTATATAACAGGACAGACTTGGCCTATCATATGAAATTATTTATGAATAGTAACGACGAAGCTACAAAAATAAGTGATTAATCGATATCTTAGATAAGTCGATATTCGAGGATAATATTCACTTAATGGGCCTTTAGAATATTCATAAATCTCTATATGCCATAATGCTACAAGAACTGACAAGTCCCTTTATATCTTTGACGAGCCGACAAACTTTTTGGATAAGGAAGTTAAGGGAAGGGTCTTGGATTTAATTAGAGGACTTACTAGCAAGGGCAAGCTAGTAATAGTAATAAGCCATGATCAAGTATTTATGGATACAAGTGATGTGAATTTGATTAGGATTAATAAGTAGAGATCTCGTTTTAAAAGCTAGGTCTTTTTTAATTGGGAAGGGCCAGTTTGGTGGATTTCTTATTGGAAATTAGGCTTTTGGGGTATTTATATAAAAAGAATATTGTGCGCCAAAGGAGAAGATTATGTACGAACTTAAGAAAGTAAGAATTCCATCAGGGGAAACTATTGCTTATAGAGAGGCTGGTAGGGGTGATAAAAATATTTTATTAATCCATGGCAACCAGTGCTCTTCTACTATCTATGATAATTTTATGAAAAGATATGAGGCAAGGGCGAAGCTTTATGCCATAGATCTTGCTGGTTTTGGGGAGTCTTCTTATAATAATCAGCACATAAAGATCGAAGATTGGGCAAGGGATGTGGATGAATTTATGGAGGCCCTTGGCCTAGATAAGGCCATTATCGTGGGCCATTCTGCTGGCGGCGGTGTGGGCCTTAAGCTTGCTACAGATTTTGGAGAAAGGGTAGACCATCTTATCCTCATCGCATCTGTGGGGGTAAAGGGCTTTTATCTTCCAAAATTAGATTCATTTTTCAAACCGATTCCAGGCCAATTTGCCTACACTTATGAAGAAATTGCTGGCCACCCTTCAATTTTATTTGTCGAAAAGCTTATTAGGGACGGGTCAAGGCTTTCTGCCAAAAATATGTGGATGCAAAGCCTTTACAACCTTAGGTCTCCAGAAAAATCTCACTTTGAGACCTATATCGATGAATTTTTCAAGGAAAGGTGCTTTACAGACATAAGCGTAGCCCTTTGTCAGTTTAATATTACAGATGAACTAACCTACCAAAAGGGAGATGGATCTATTTCAAAGATTAAGGCTCCTGTAACTTGGATAGCTGGTAAAAAAGATATGGTAGTCCCATTTCTTATCGCAGAAGATTCCATCAAATATTTCCCTGGCAAGGCAGAGCTTATCGCTCTTGACCAAGCAGGCCACATGGTTTTTAATGACGCTCCAGAAGAATTTTATGGCCATGTGGATAGGATATTAAAAGAAAGTGGGATATAAAATGACAAAGTATAAAGATATTTATGATAAAAAAGTGATGACTGCAAGTAAGGCTTTGGATTTGATAAGAGATGGGGACTATATTTTCTCAGCCCAGGCTACAGCTGAGCCAATTGAAATCATGTCTAATCTCGGGCACTTAAAAGAGACTGGAGTAAGGGGTTGTGTCCTTGTGACTTGCCTACCCCTTAGGGATTATGATTATTTTCACGACCAAGATATGAAGGGAATTTTGGACCACCACGCCTGGTTTATGTCTCCTGGTCTTAGGAAGGCCTATGAGGAAAAGTTGGTAAGCCCTGTCCCACAAAGGTCTACGACTATTTTAAAAAAGACCCTAAAGAGGATTGAAAAGGAAAATAGGAGGCCGGTTGTAATTTGTACTGTATCACCAATGGATAGGCACGGGTATTTTTCCTTGTCCGTGTCAAATGTTTATGAAATGGACCTTATAGAAGCCGGGGCCCTTACCCTTCTTGAGGTAAATCCAAATTTCCCCAGGACCTTTGGTGACAATCAGGTCCATGTGTCAAGGGTGGATGCCATAGTTGAGGCAAATCATCCGATACCAACTGTAAAGCTTGCCCCTTATGGAGAAATAGATGCCAAGATCGGAGCCTATATAGCAGATTATATAGAAGATGGGTCTACAATCCAGCTTGGTATAGGCAATATTCCAAATGCTGTGGCCCATGAATTAAAAAGCAAAAAGCACCTGGGCATCCACACAGAGATGTTCACAGAAACTATGATAGATTTGATAGAATGCGGGGCGGTTGATAATTCGCAAAAGGGCCTTTTAAATGGATATTCTGTAGCATCCTTCACCCTAGGTAGCAAAAGGCTCTACGATTATATAGATAATAACCCAAGTGTCCTCTTTAAATCATCTACTTTCACTAATGACCCCTACACAATCGGCCTAAATAAGAAGTTTGTATCCATAAATGCGGCCCTAGAAATAGACCTCTACGGTCAGGCGGCCTCAGAAACTGTTAATGGCCTGCCTTTTTTTGGCACTGGGGGCCAGTCAGAAACAGTAAATGGGGCCCAAAGGTCAGAAGGGGGCAAGTCTTTCCTAGCTATGCACTCAACCTACACAAAAAAAGATGGTAATGGAAATGAAAAGACCTATTCAAAAATAGTTCCTTATCTTTCAAAAAATCAAGCAGTAACAACATCCAGAAATGATGTAAATTACGTAGTTACAGAATATGGAGTGGCTGATCTTACAGGCCTTACCTTAGGAGAAAGGGCCAGGGCCCTAATAAAAATAGCTCATCCTGACTTTAGGGAGGACCTTATTAAAAAAGCAGAAGACCTTATGATTTGGTAAAAAGTAAAAGACCTCGGTTGAGGTCTTTTCATGTATAAGGTTCTTCATCAATTTCTGCTGCGGTGCTCTGCATCTTGAGAAATTGTGAAGACCGCAAAAATTTTGCTTACAAAATTTTTGCTACCATTAATATCCAGGTTTACCTAGTAGTTTAAACATTGCTTTCTTATATGCTTCTACTCCTGGTTGGTCGAATGGGTTTACTCCTAGCATGTAGCCTGATACTCCTACTGCTATTTCGAAGAAGTAGAAGAGTTCTGCTAGAGTTCTTTCGTTTACCTTGTCTAGTTTAATCCTAATATTTGGTACATTTCCTTCTACATGGGCCATTGCTGTACCTTCCATGGCTTGTTTGTTGACGAAGGACATTTTTTTGCCTGCTAGGTAGTTTAGGCCATCTAGGTTGTCGGCATCTGTTTTGATTTTTATGTCTTTGTCTACATTTTCGACTTCTATTACTGTTTCAAATAGGTTTCTCTTTCCGTCTTGGATCATTTGGCCTACAGAGTGGAGGTCTGTTGTGTTATTTACACTTGCTGGGAAGATTCCCTTGCCATCTTTTCCTTCGCTTTCGCCATAAAGTTGTTTCCACCATTCAGCTACATATTTTAGCTTTGGTTCGTAATTTACAAGGACTTCGATGTCTTTGCCAGATTCATGGAGCATATTTCTTACTGCTGCATATTTTATAGCATCATTTTCCATGGATTTAAGAGTGTATTTTTCTCTACCATCAGCAAAACCTGCCATAAATTCGTCTATATCAATTCCTGCTACAGCTAGTGGGAGTAGGCCTACAGCAGATATTACAGAAAATCTTCCACCTATATCATCTGGCACTACAAAGGTTTCGTAGCCTTCTTTTGTAGCTAGGTCTTTTAAGGCACCCTTGGCCCTGTCTGTTGTGGCAAAAATTCTTTCTCTTGCACCATCCTTGCCATATTTTTCCTCAATAGCTTCTTTTAGGAATCTAAAAGCTATGGCTGGCTCTGTGGTTGTACCTGATTTTGATATTACATTAAGGCTGTAGTCCTTATCCTTGAGGTAGTCAAGAAGTTCTACCATGTATTGGCCAGAAATTTGGTTGCCTGCATAGATTATTTGAGTTTTTCTATTTGAGTTAAAATAAGAATCGCAAGCCACATCCACAGCCTTGATACCTAGGTAGGATCCACCTATACCAATGGATACAAGAACATCTGAATTTGCTCTAATTTTTTCGGCTGCCTTTTTGATTCTTTCAAATTCTTCCTTGTCATAGTTAACTGGTCTATCAATCCAGCCTAGAAAGTCGTTGCCCTTGCCTGACTTATTAATAAGAGTATCGAAAGCATCAAGAGCTCTTTCTTCATAGTCTTTTAAATTTTCTAAGTTAACATTTTTTAAATCTAATTTCATGTTTCCTCCTATCCTTCTTTATATGATTATACCCTTAAAGGAAATTTCTTATAACAAATTATATTTCCTATAAAACACTTTAATCACTAGTTTGCATAATGTTTCAAAATGAAAATCATTATCAGTATCATAAGAGTAGGATTCATTATAAAAACAATTCTTCTACTTACATCTAAACAATCTATGGAAATATGTATTTTAAAAGAATTTTGGAATTAATGCCTGCAAGTGATAATGATTATACATATCATACTTAGAAAGAATAAAACTTTAGAATCATTCTTGACATTTGTATAATTAATGATATAGTATGAATAACAGGTGATATGAAGTCACAAAAAATATAAAGGAGATTATTATGGCAGAATTAAAAGGAACAAAAACAGCACAAAACTTAATTACATCATTCGTTGGTGAATCACAAGCTAACATGAGATATACATATGCTGCAAAAACTGCAGAAAAAGAAGGCTATAGACAAATCGCAGCTATCTTTAGAGAAACAGCAATGAACGAAAGAGAACACGCTGCAAGATTCTATAAATTCCTAAAAGAAGAATACAAACTAGAAACAATCGAATTAACAGAAGGCTATACAGCTTGGCCAGTAATTTGGCATGACACATTAACAAACCTACAAGGTGCTATCGATGGTGAAAACGAAGAATGCGAAGATATGTATCCAGCATTTGCTGACGTAGCAGAAGAAGAAGGATTTGACGAAATCGCTAGAGCATTCAGAAACATAGCAAAAGCTGAAGGAGCTCACAGAGATAGATACCAAAAACTACACGACAATGTAGAAAATGGCACAGTATTTGAAAAAGAAGAATCAGTAATCTGGAAATGTGGAAACTGTGGCTTCCTATACGAAGGCAAAAAAGCTCCAAAAATATGCCCAGCATGCCACCACCCACAAGAATGGTTCGAAGTAGCAGCATTTAACTATTAATGGTAGCAAAAATTTTATAAGCAAAATTTTTGCGGTCTTCACAATTTCTCAAGGTGCAAAGCACCGCAGTAGAAATTGATGAAGAACCTTATGTAATTTTTTATGAAAGTCGCGACGAATAGGAGCGACTGTAATAAAAATATTACGTTCTTTAACCCCGGCTATGGCCGGGGGTTTTTATTGCGAAATTTTTATGGTTTTCACAATATAACCGAGTGCGTAGCACGAAGGTTAGATTGATGAAAAAATTTATGTAATTTTTTATTTATGATGCGACGAATAGGAGCATTATAAATAAAAAGATTACGTTCCTCACAAAATTTAACTTGTTAAATTTTGCAATATTAGCAATACTAATAAAAACACCAAACCCGGCCTCGGTCGGGTTTTTAATTTCGAAATTTTTATGGTTTTCACAATTTTCCAAGCTGCGTCAGCAACACAGTGGCAATTGATGAAAAAATTTATGTAATTTTAAGCAAGCCTGCCCGGCTCTTTGAGGACATGCGACGAATATAATGGTAGTAAAAAAATCGTAAGCGATTTTTTGCGATTCTCACAGTTTTTCAAGCAAGCACAGCTTGCGAAGTTAAAACTGATGAGAAACCTTATGTGACTTTTTATTTTAATTACGACGAATAGGAGTAATTTAAATAAAAATCACTGAGCATTATAAATAAAAAGATTACGTTCCTTATGAAGACCTATCACAATCCGATGAAATCGGATTGCATGAAGGTCTGATGCTTTAGCACAAAATTTAACTTGTTAAATTTTGCAATATTAGTAAGACTAAAATAAATATCAAACCCGGCCTCGGTCGGGTTTTTTATTTTGCCTATGATGGTAAAAATATTTAAAATGGGTATCTATATAACTATAAGGAAAGTAAGGCTTCCAGTTCGTTTTTCTTTGCACTTCGTGCTTGAAAAACTGTGAGAACCATAAAAATTTTATCTATAAAATTTTTATTACCATTAAAGGAGTTATATATGAAAGTTATAGTATGCAAAGATTATGATGATATGAGCAAGAAGGCTAGTGAGCTTGTTATTAGCAATATGATTGAAAAGCCTCAAATAAAGTTTGGTTTTGCGACAGGTTCTAGTCCTATCGGTCTTTATAAAAACTTGATAGCTGCCCAAAAAGAAGGGGAGATTTCTTTTAAATATGCTAAGAGTGTGAACTTAGATGAATATGTAGGAATTGATAAGGCTAATGAACAATCCTATTCTTATTTTATGGATGAGAATCTTTTTGATCATGTAAATATCAATAAAGAAAACACCCACCTACCATATGCTCCAGAAAATGATGAGAAATATGCTATCGAATACAGAAAAATCTTGGATGATTTTGGCCAAAGAGATATTCAAATCCTAGGTCTTGGACCAAATGGCCATATAGCCTTTAATGAGCCTGCTGATAAATTAAATAGACGCGCATCTATTATAAAATTAACAGACTCTACTATCGAAGCCAACTCAAGATTTTTTGAAAATGAGGATGAAGTTCCAAAATACGCCCTTTCAATGGGGGTTGAAGAAGTATTTGATGCCAAGACCCTAATAGTACTTGCTAGTGGCAAGAGCAAACATGAAGCTGTAAAAAGACTCTTAAATGATGATACAATTTCAACTGAGCTTCCATGCTCTCTTCTAAACCTTCATCCAAATGTTTATCTATTTGTAGATGAAGAAGCCTACAATGGTTAAAATTTCATAGGATTATAATAAAAAATCGCCTCTAAGAGCTTATGCTTATATTTTCATTTGCTAATAGGGGCGTTTTTATTTATGATTTTTAGATTATTTTTACTACTGGTTAGTTTTTCTGTAGGAACTTGGGCTTAGGCCTGTGAAATCCTTGAAAGCTCTGGTAAAGTTGGATGGATTTTTGAAATTAAGGTCATTGCTTATTTCAATAATGCTTAAGTTACTTTTTAGAAGTAGTTCTTGGGCCTTTATCAATCTTAGTCTTTGTATATATTTCATAGGTGTGTATTGAAAGGTTTTGCTAAATTTATCATTTAGACTTGATTTTGAAATTTTAAATTTCTTAGAGATTTCTTCTAGGCTTATATCATTATCAAGATTTTCTCTCATATATATTTCAATTTCATTAACGAGTTCAGTGTGATTCATATTAAAATAGTTCATCTTATTTGGATTTATTCCTATTTTTCCAATCCTATAAATTAGCTCTAGGGTTAGCAATTTTATTAGTAAAAAATCTTCACTTTTTAGGGCTAGAATTAAGTTGTCGGCAAGATTTATTAGGCTTTTTTCTCTCATTACATAGCCCATATTCTTTATATTTTTAAAGTTATAGAGGAATTTGCCAATGTAAGGGAAGAGCTTGGAGTTTTTATCTAGGACTTTATCTAAGATTATAATATTAAAGGCCCTAGTTCTGTGGCTAGTTGTGAAGGAAAATTTCGATTCTGGTATAGATCTGCCTATAAAGAGTTCATTAGTTGTTATTAAGACCTTTGAATCTTTTATATAGGTAAAGTAGTTTCCCTCATAGCAATAGCCTATCCTATAACCTAAGCTGCCTTTTGAGGCTGAATTTTTGGCTTCATATTTTTTGTCAAGGCTAATATATAAGACAAAGACGCCAGGTATAAGCTCATAAGAAGTCATCTTATTTTCGGCATTTTCTATGCCCATGTATTTTATAATCCTAGGATCACTTGTTGGGAAGGATTCAAAACCCCAAGATTTTAATCTAGTATCTTTCATTTATAAACTCCACTATATTTTCGTCAGTATTTTTTATAAATTCATAATCGTGGCTTATGATTATTATAGTTTTTCCAGCATTTTTCATTTGCTTTATTATTTCAATAAGCCTTTGCATATTTTCATAGCAAAGACCAGATGTTGGTTCGTCTAGGATGACTACTTCTTTGGGACTTGCCATAGCAAGACCTAGGGCAAGCCTTTGTTTTTCTCCGCCAGATAGCCTTTGGGGATGGCGGTCTTTTTTATCGGCTAAGTTTAAAGCTAATAGGATTTTTTCTATTAGACTCTTATCATCGCTTACAATTGCCATCTCCATTTCAACTGATTCTGTAAAAAGCTGATAGTTTACATCTTGCATGACAAGGGAAATATAGGCTCCATGATTTTTTATAAGCTTATTTTTATAATAGATTTTTCCATTTTGTTTTTTATTTAGACCGCATAGGTTTCTAATAAATGAGCTTTTGCCTATACCATTAGCCCCAATTATAAAATATATACCAGGCTCAAAAGAAATGGAAAAATCAAAAATTTGGGGAGAGTCTTTGTAGGCACAAGAAAAATCCTTGCATAATAGACCTTGCGTATTATCACAATTTTTGTCAAAGAGATTTTTTATTTGGTACTTATCAGACTTTAGGTCTTCTTTTCTTATTTCATCAAGAGTCCTTAATTTGTGGTCTTTTATGATTTTAGGAGTCAGTTGGTTTTTCGTGTATGTGATGGCCTTTTTATTTTCTATTACTATTAACTTGTCCAGAATGTTTTTAAGATAATAGAGCCTATGCTCAGCTATGATTATAATTTTGCCCATGCTTTTTAGGACCTCTAAGCATGAGGAAAGTTTTTTTATCGACTCTTTATCAAGGGATGCTGAAGGCTCATCAAAGATATAGACCTCATTATCCATAACAGCTACAGAAGTTATTGCAATTAGCTGTTTTTGACCACCTGAAAGGGTGAATAAATCTCTATTAAGTAGGCTATCGCTTGAGAGAAGCTTGCTATAGTAAGAAATCTTCTTATATATATTATCCCTAGGCTCGTTTCTATTTTCCAGAGCAAAGGCTATTTCATCAAGAGAATTAACAGCATAAAACTGGTTTTTAGGATTTTGAAAAACTGTTGCTATGAAATTTGATCTACTACTTATATCCTTATCCAAAAGTGACTTGCCATTTAATAGTAAGTCGCCAGCAAGCTTTGCCTTATCAATTTCTGGTATTATCCCATTTATACTTTTAATTAATGATGATTTGCCAGCACCTGATTTTCCGGTGATGACGTTTATTGTTCCTTTTTCAAATTTTATATTTATTTGATCTAGTATTTTATTTTCCTTGTCACTTTCCTTAAAGCTTAGGGAAAAATTTTTAAATTCTAGCATAATTTTATCCTTATAAATAAGCTAATTATAAATATTCCAAAGGCAAGAAATATATAGTCTATGCTTCTTAGCTGAGCACTTGAAATTGATGATCTCTCGCCATCTACTTTCATTCCCCTGGTCATGGCTGATATAGCGACATTGTCGGCAGTTTGGGATGTAATCATAAGCAGCGGAACAAACTTGTATTCGATAAATCTTGATGGGCTTTTGAAAAAATTTTTTAGGGTTAAATCGTGCATATACATGGCTTCTCCTATGATTTTGTAATCTTGCTTGATGGAGTAGAAAAACCTAAACATGACAGAAATAGGGATTATGATTGTATTTGGAAATTTTATCTTTTGAAGGGAGTAAACAAGGTCGCTCATCTTTGTGGTGGTCATAGTATAATAACCCATAATAACTCCTGGTAGTATCTTAATTACTATGCCGGCATAGAGATTTAAAATCATTGCCCAAAAGCTATTTGGGAATTTTTCCATTATATTTTGCCCAAGAAAGGCTAAGCCAGTATAAAAAATACCCTTGGAGACAAGGGATATTTTTCTATCATATAGGGCAAAAAGATAGGGGAGGAGCGCTAGGAAGATACCCAGATAGTAGTATCTCCTAGCTAGTGAGCCTTCCATAGTGCTTATACCTATTATTAAGGTCAAAAAGAACTTGGTCCTAAAATCAATTTTCATTAAGCCATACCTGCTTTTTTGAAATGTTTATTTAAAATCTTTATTCCTATAGTGCAACCCAGATAGCCACCAATCATTCCTAAGATTACAACAGGTAGGAAGGACCATGTAGGCATTACTGAGAGTAATTTTTCTGCATAAGCTTCTCCATATCCTTGGTCTATTAGGGATTTAGCATAAGAATCTCTAGCTAGATACATAGGAATTAGATTTGCGGCTGCAAAAATCATAAAGACTGTATAGGTAACTCTTGCGGTTTTGATTGACTTATAGGAGCCAGTTTTTAAGATAAATTCACAGATTATTGATAAGATAATTATGGCTGGTAGAACAATTGCACCATGGCCAGACATAGAAAATACAAGGCCAAAAATTATACCCATAATCAAAACCATGCCAAACTTATTTATCTTTGTAGAATAAAGCATAAAGACAGGACCTGAGACTAAGCCACAAGCAAAAGGGACAAGAGGCATTAAGACTGGCACAAAGCCAATCATACCTCCGCACCAAGTGGCCATTACAGTAAGTAGTGAAAAGACTCCTGCATTTACTAAATCACGTATTCCAAATTTATTCATTATTTCCTCCTAGTAGATAAATTCTTCTGATTTTTTGGAAGATTCTATCATTTTTTTATAAGTTTTGCTGTTTTTAAGAAGGTCATCGTGCTTGCCGAAGGCTTCTATTTTGCCATCATTCATAACAATTATCTGATCGACATTTTCTATTGATTTCATCCTGTGAGATATAATTATTACTGTCTTATTTTTTGTCAATTTGTTAAGGGATTCTTGGATATATTTTTCATTTTCTACATCAAGGCTTGCTGCTATTTCATCTAAAAGAATTATTTCTGCGTTTTTTAGAAAGGCTCTTGCTATTGATATTCTTTGCCTTTCTCCTCCAGATAGCTTGCTGCCATTTTCCCCTATTTCTGTTTGGTAACCATCCTTAAGCTTGTTTACAAATTCATCACAATTTGCAAGCTTAGCGGCTTTTAATACTTCTTCATCACTAGCATCAGCTTTTCCGATTCTAATATTATCCATGACAGAACCATTAAAGAGAATTACATCTTGAAAGACCATGGAAATATGCTTGAATAAATCAGCTGTATCTGTAGTTTTTATATCCTTATCACCAATAGAAATTATTCCTTTATCATAGTCGTAGAGTCTAGCTATCAGCTTTATTAGGGTAGATTTACCACAACCAGATGGGCCAACTAGGGCGCTTGTCTTAGCTTGAAGGGCCTTAAAGGAAATCTTATCTATTACCTTTTTATCATCAAGGTAGGAAAATTCCACATCTTTTCCTTCAATATCAAATGATTTTATATCAGCCCTATTTCCTTTTTTGATTTTTTCATTCCTAAGGGCCTTAATTTTCTCTATAGGGCTATCCATATACATTAATTCCCCGTAGGCTTGGTTAAAGGCTGCCACTCCGTCAATAAGTCTTGCTCCTGCAAACAAGTAGCCTGCAAAGTATAAAATATTAATTTCTCCTGCCATAAGCTGTCCAAGTCCGACAAATATTACAAGGGCTATGGATAAGTTTGCAATAATAGTAGCTGATACTATCGGTATAATTTGTCCTAGTTCAGTCTTTATATGCTTTTTTTCAAGGTCTTTTACAAAGGTTGTTGCCTGTTTTTCCTTTTCATCTGATAGCTTGTAGGATTTGATTTCTGTAGACAAATCAATTAATTCTTGAAAAATTTTTGAGGACTTTCTTTGCTCTTGGTAATAGGTCCCGGTCGCCTTTATTTGCATTTTCCTTGAAAATAAATTTAAAATAATTGAAAAGCCAATAGGAATAATAACAGCAAGGCCTAGTTTGAAATTGCCAAGTAAAAGTAATATGGAAATAAGAGCGAAATTGATCAAAAATCCATAAAAACTAGGTAGAGAATGACTAAGGCCATGCTCAATTGTATCTACATCCTTCATAATGGTTTGAGAAAGATCGGTTATATCTCTTCTTGAGTAGAAGGAAAGGGGCAATTCCTTGATGATTTCTATAAGCTCTATCCTTAGATTAGCTGATTCCTTGTAGGTTTCGTTGTAGGTTGTGATATAGTCCTTATTAATTATAAAAAGCATCACTAGGCCTATTATGAAAAATGCTAGAATTGAAATTGCTAGCTTCATATCACCAAGACCAAGCAAGCCCTGGAGGACATACATCAAAAGCATAATAGGTAGCATGTAGGAAAGGCTTTTGAGGGTTGAATATTTAATTGCAACTATAGCTCCTTCTGCGCCCTTATCTGTTAGAGCGAAGCGGTTTTTAAGATATTTTTTCATTAGTTTACCCTCCATTCGTTTGCAGTCTCATATAGGTCTACGAAGTTCTTGTATTTACCATTTTCTTTTAGCAAGTTATCATGACTAGCTCTTTCTACAATCTTGCCATCTTCTACAAGGAGAATTTCGGAAGCTCCTCTAATAGAAGAAAGCCTATGGGCAATCATGATTGTAGTCCTGTTTTTAATTAGAGATTTAAAAGCGATTTGAAGTTCGTATTCATTTTCTGGGTCGGCAGCAGCTGATGCCTCATCTAGGATAATAATTTTAGGGTTTTTTAGGAAAATCCTTGCAATAGATATTCTTTGTTTTTCACCACCAGATAAGTTTATCCCATCTGCACCAATAACTGCATCATACTTATCCTTAAATTTTTCTATAAAATCATCGCATCTTGCAAGCCTTAAAGCCTCATAAACTTCATCCTTACTAGCATCTTTTTTTGCTAGCCTTACATTATCAAAAATTGAAATGCCAGAAAAAAGTTGAGGATTTTGAAAAACTATGCCTATCTTATCCATTAAGGCATCTTTTTTATAAGAAGAAATATTTTTGCCTCCTATAAGAATTTCCCCGCAATCAACTGGATATAGGCCTGAAATAAGCTTAGCTATTGTAGACTTACCAGATCCAGAAGAACCAACCAGTGCATAGACATTATCTTGGTCAAATTTGACAGAAAAATCCTCGAGGATTTTATGAGAGCCGTCATAAGAAAAATCTACATTTTTAAATTCTATATCGTAGGATGAAAAGTTTTCTTCCTTGCCAAAAGAGATTTCTTTGATTTTCATTTCTTCAAATAAACTCTCAAGATTGTCAACTGCAGAATTTGCTTGGAATATGTACATGGATACATACATAATTTTCATAGTGTTAGCAAAATACATCCCCATAAAAAGGGTGAAAAATAAAATTTTAGCCGCCCATATATGAGGATCTGCTCCCTTGCTTACCATAAAAATTGCAAGAAAAACTGGACTTATGATGAAAATATTTAAAATCCATTGGAATAAGACGAAGGGAATCCTGCAAGACATAGAATATTTGTAGACCATATCCTTGTAAGTAAGGATTGATTGGTGAAGTTTCTTAAAACCTACAAGAGGGGCGTTAAAAATTTTGACAACTGGCATATTTCTAACATATTCCACAGCTCCTGCATTCATTTGATCAAGCTTATCCATATAAATCTTCATAAAAGATTGGTCACCCATCATATTTTTGATTAGAACTAAGGATATGCCTATAATGATTAGGAAAAATATTCCCAAATACATATCGATAATAAAAGTTAAAATAATCATAAAGATGGGAGTGAGTATTGCACAAGTCTGATCTGGTATAAGGTGGGCAACAATCATATGGGTCTGTTCGACATTGTTGTCAATGATTTTTCTGACCTGGCCAGAATCGTGGGTGTCAAAAAAGCTATTAGAAGCCTTTAACAAATGTCTTATTCCCTTTTCACGAAGGCGAGTTTCAAGCCTAAAACCAGCTAAATGACTCATCCATGTACCGGAAAAATAAAAAATTCCATAGCTGATAAATAGGATTAAGATTTTAGTAGGAAAATTTGCTAAGTTTTTTAAATCTTGTCCAATAAAAACGTTTTTTAGCAAAATCCAAATGAGGTAATAAGCGTAAAATTCTAAGACTATGCCAAAAGCTGATAATATCACAGCTAATAATCCGTGGAATTTTCGCTCAGGCATATATGAAAATAATTTTTTATATAAGGTCATATCAAGCTCCTTTCATACTGATAATCAATATCATTATATAAGAAATTAAAAGTTTTGTCTTATCATAAAAAATAAATATGTCATAAATTTCAAAGAATATAGGATTAGTTAAAGAAAATAAGACTAAGTGCAAGTATTCTTAATTTACACTTGTAAGAAGAATATAGTGAACCTAGTAATTTCTAAGTAAATTTTAGTTTTTAAGACTTAAAAAAAGAGAACAAATGTTCTCTCAGAGTGTAGACTTATTAATATATTTTTAAATACTTAAATTTGGAATCCTGAATTCATGTCATTCTTCCTCACTTCGTTCGTCTGAATGACATCAGAAAATGATTTTGTCGATGGCTCGAGAGAAGATATGTTCTCTTTGAATTGATTATTAAATTTTATTCAAGGCTCATCTTGTATTAAGCAATTGAAAATAAGCTCGTAGATACAAATTCTAATATGGGTTTTTAAAAATATAATAATTTTATTTTCTATTTTATCTCATCTCCCAAGTGCCTTAGTTTTTCTACTTGCTCTTCGTGGCCTAGGACTATTAGGACATCGCCAATCTTAAAGCTATAGTCTATAGGTGGATTAAAGAGCATTTTATTGTCTTCTTTCTTTTTTATAGCAAGGATGGTAAGGCCTGTTTTGTTTGGGATTTGGGCTTCAAGGAGATTTTTATTTTCTAGGTAGGATCCCTTGTGGACTATTACTTCTTCTAGGTCTAGCTCTAGATCGCCCACCTTGGTTACTACATCCAAAAAGGCCATTATATTTGGCTTGGTTATGAGAGAGGCCATCCTCTTTCCGCTTATTTCTATGGCTGAGATGGTCTTGTTTGCACCGACTTTCATTAGCTTCTTGCTGCCTGATTTTGTGATGGCATTTGAGATTATATAGATATCCTTATTCATGTGTCTAGCTGTAAGGACTGTTACAATATTATCTACCTCTGTATCAAGGGTTGAAATTAGGCCCTTGGCCCTAGCTATCCCTGCCTGGTCAAGGATGTCTTCTTCTGTAGATTGGCCCTCGATTACGAGGATATCGTGGTGACTGTAATCGTCTAGGTCCGCATGATCATTTGTTATTACAACGAAATCCTTATTTTTCTTTATAAAATTATCTATGATAACTTCTGCTAGCTCCCCTGAACCGCATATTATGTAGTGGTCCTTTAGGGCCTTGATTTTCTTTTCCATCTTATTTCCCTTCCATAAATCTCCGATTTTTCCTTCTACAAACATGGCTACAACTGTTGTGAAGGTGTAACCGACTATACCTACTCCCATAAAAATCATAAATATCGAAAATAGCTCAGAGGCATCATTTGTTGTGCCCAGCTCGCCAAAGCCTACTGTAGATATAGTTATAACTGTCATGTAAAGGGCATCTATCATGTCTACCTTGGATAGGGACATATAGCCTGTAACCCCTACAATTAACAAGCTTATGAAAGCTATTATTATAAGCTTGAATTTCCTTTTCTCATCCATAAGAACCTCTCCTTTATTTGATTATAGTATATTTTTAAACAAAAAGCTAGAGGAGGAAGTTTTTGGGTATTAATTAGTAAAAGAGAGGTGCATTTATGAAAAATTTTAAAAAGATGCTTCCATATTTATTAATCGATGCTGTGGCATTTTATATATCACCAAAGCTTATGATTGATACAGGCTCTGCCATGTTTCTTTTGCTCTTGGTAATACCGCTAATTTGTCTTTTTACAGCTCTAATTTATAGCTACAAAAATAATTTTTCTTGGGCATATCCGATTCTTGTCATGGTGCTTTTTGTCCCATCAGTCTTTATTGATTATAATGACAGCGCCTTTATTTATACCTTTATTTTTGGTGGGATAAGTTTAATAGGTTCATTTATTGGCAAGCTTTTTAATAAGTATAAATAACACATAAGGATGGTAAATTAGAGAGTTTTTATGAAAAGAAAGGGCATATCAGCTGTAGCTATGTCTACCCTAGCAGGAGTATCAGCTTCTGTGCCAATGCTTATGGCAGGGTCAAATCCAGAACTTGTCCCTTACGCAGGATTAGCTGCTGCCATAGTGAGCCTTTGCGTGGTCTTATCGGCTATAATTAGCCCAAGCCTTGCCAAAAAACTTCATAAATAAGCAAAAAAATAACCTCTAGCTAAGCTAGAGGTATTTTTATACAAATAAGCTTGCTCCTGGTCCTAGTGGAATTTTGAAAATCATCCACACTATTAATAGGATGGTCCAGAAGATTAAAAATGCTATGGAATAAGGAAGCATGGTTGATATTAGGGTACCAAGGCCTCTTTCCTTATCGTATTTTTGCATGAAGACTACAATCATGGCAAAGTAGCTCATTAGCGGGCTTATGATGTTGGTTGATGAGTCTGCAATCCTGTAGGCCATCTGGCTAAGCTCTGGTGATAGGCCCAGGCCATAAAACATTGGCACAAAGATTGGAGCCATGATTGCCCATTTGGCTGAGGCCGAACCTATGAAGAGGTTGATAAAGGCTGATAGGATTATAAATAAAATTATAAGTCCAATGCCTGATAGGCCGATTGATTCCAAAAATTCTGCACCCTTGACAGATAGGATGGTACCAAGATTAGTATAGGCGAAAAATGCCACAAATTGAGCTGCAAAGAAGGAAAGTACCAAGAAGCTTCCCATAGATTCCATGGACTTACTCATTGATGCCACTAGGTCTTTTGAGTTGTTGATTTTTCCTACAGTCTTACCAAAGATATAACCTGGTATTAAAAACATTAGGAAGATCGCAGCAATTAGCCCCTTTGATAGGAAGGCATCTAGGGTCATCTTGCCATGAGCGTCAGCTTCTCTTAAGATAGCCCCTTGTGGGATTGTCAAAAATCCAAGGACTAACAAGAAAACCCCAAGGCCTATAAGAGAATTTTTGAGTGCCTTTTTTTCAAGGTCTGTAAGAGGGGCATCTTCGTGGACATAGTCTCCTGTGTAGGTACCCAGGTTTGGTATTACGATTTTTTCTGTAACGACAGTTCCTACTATAGTTAGGATAAAGGTTGAAACAAGAAGGAAATACCAGTTGCCAGCCACATCCACGCTTGCAGAAATATTGGCCGCCCTTAGGGCCTCGTTGGTAATGCCTGAAAGAAGGGCATCGGTTGGGCCAAAGATGAGGTTGGCTGAAAAGCCTCCAGAAACACCTGCAAAGGCAGCAGCAAGACCTGCAATTGGGTGCTTGCCAGCTTGGGCAAAGATCATAGCCCCAAGAGGGATTACAACTACATATCCCGCATCAGATGCGATATTTGATACGATTCCTGCAAAAACAACAGCCCCTGTAAGGATGAGGGATGGGACATTTGATAGCATCCTTCTAAGACCTGCATCAAAAAATCCAGCATCTTCAGCCACACCTACCCCAAGCATAGCCACAAGGACAATTCCAAGGGGTGCAAAGGATGTGAAGTTTGGCACAAGTGATGAGAACATATAGCGGATGCCCTCAGGAGTTAAGAGGCTTACAGCTGCAATAGTTGCCTCGCTTTCTGCCTTGGCATCATAATAATTCACGGTAACTCCTGCAGATGCACAAATTTGTGCAATCACTGCAAGAATTGCAATCATGATTACAAAGATAATAGCCGGATGGGGAAGAGCGTTGCCCACCCTTTCTATCCTAGCTAAAATCCCGCCCGACTTCTTATCGGGAGATTTTTTTATTTTAGTCATATTATTTCCTTTCTATTATTATAAAAATTATTGAATAAATTCATACCCTTCTTTATACCAGTTATTAGCCTTTATGTCAATCTATTAGAATGTTTGGTAAATTTAGTCAATAAAAAACAAAGCTTAAGTTTAGGGTCATTTTGATAAAAAGGAAATATAAAGATAAATTTTTCAACCTCTTATCTTTCAATTTTAACCTTTTATCAGAAAATTAATGCATAGTTTTGAAATTGATATTATTATATAAGCAGGAGGTAGGGATGAAAGTTGACATAATTATTGACGAAACCATTGAAGAAACGAGGGTAAAAATATTTGCCAAGGAGTATTCTAAGGAAGTCGAAACCATAAAAGATTTACTTGCTGATAGATTAGTAGACAAGCTTGTGGCTTTTCGTGATAAGGAAGTTTTTATACTTTCACATGAAGAAATTATAAGAATCTTCGCCCAAGATAAAAGTGTTTTTATAAAAACAAAGAACGGAACTTTTTCATCAAGACTGGCTATTTATGAATTAGATCAGAGGCTTGATAAGAAAAAATTTATAAGAATATCCCGTTCAGATATTGTAAATCTCGACTTTGTCAAAAAGCTTGACTTATCTTTTACAGGAACAATCGCTGTTGAACTTAAAAACGGAGATGTTGCTTATGTTTCTAGGAGAAATTTAAAAGAATTTAAGAAGGCTCTCGGCCTTTAGGAGGACTTATGGAAAAATTTAAAAATTTATTAGGTGGATTCTTGGCTGGTGTAGGAATAGGTTCCTTAATTGAGGCAATTTTATCTATGATAATTAAAGAAAATTTAGTTGGTGTTCCAGACTTTGTAGCAAATCAAGCGCCAGGTTATGCAAAAATTATCCAATGCCTTGTTTACGGTGGCTTTGGTTTGATATCTGTCCTAATGTCGAATATTTTCGAAAACAAGAATAGGGCGGTTTATTTAAGACATGCCATCCATTTCTGTGCAATGCTTATCTATTTCATTTGTGCAGGACTTTACCTAAAGTGGTTTAATTATGATTTCTCTATTGTAATTTCCGCCATCTTCTTTGTTGGAATTTATTTATTAATCTCTTTCGCTTTTTATATTTCTGAAAAAAATATGATAGGAAAAATCAACAATAAATTATAAAAACACAAAAATGGTCCCAGATTCGGGATCATTTTTACTTTTAAATTTAATTGTCTTATAGTATTAGTTTAAATTCAGGTTTTAGCTCCTAGATTTATATGGGAAAAAATAGGACAGGCAAGCGCACAGCTATCAAACTTATCTTGCTTTCCTTAAGATTAATTGTTGGAGCGATTGAAATACAAATAGAAGAAGCCCCATAGTCGGGGCTTAGCAGTTTCCTAATTCTTATATCTTTATAAATTTAAATCTATTTCATAGGCCCTCTTGGCCTTTTTAAATAAAAATTCACTACATCTTACACTGGCTAGGCACTCTGCCCTATTTCTGATGGCTTCATATGGGCTATCTGCATCTAGGATGATGAAGTTGGCTGACTTTCCTATATCTAGGCAGTAAGTTTTTTGATGTTCATTGCCCTTGCCCCATTTATGGTTACAAGGTCAAGGTCCTTGTCGAAATCTTCTTCCTTCATGAGTTGGGCCATGTGGATGCCATTATCTAGGGTATTCATGAGCTTGCCATTGCCGGCTGGATACCATAAATTACTGCGTTTATAAATTTCTTTTTCAATTTTATCACTCTAATTAAAAGTGTTTACATATATTATATAACAAAAGAGCGAGCCTATGCTCGCCCCTTTTTTAGTATTTTGGCCTAGCCTTATAAGAAGTGTGTAAAAGCTTGTGGGCCTTTTCTGAGCCTGGCTTTTCTAAGAATTCTTGGTAGAGGATTTTTATGGATGGGTTTTCGTGAGACTTTCTTAGGGTCTTTTTCCTATCGATTCCATAAAGGCCCTCGGCTCGTTTTTTGATAATGCTTAGATCACCCTTGTGGAAAGGCTGGCCGCCCCCTGCTACGCATCCTCCAGGACAAGCCATAACTTCGATGGCATGGATATTTTCCTCGCCAGCTCTTATCTTTTCTAAAAGCCTTCTGGTATTGCCCAGACCGCTTACTACTGCTATGTTAAGCTCTTTTTCGCCGATTTTTACGCTAGCCTTCTTACTTCCCCTAAGACCTCTGAGGTCTTCAAATTCAACTTTTTCAAGAGATTCGCCTGTGATGGTGTCGGCAGCAGTTCTTAGGGCTGCTTCAATCACACCACCGCTTGCTCCAAAGATGGTTCCTGCTCCTGTTGATTCTCCCAAAGGATTATCAAAGTCGTCTTCGTCTAGATTTACAAGGTCAATCCCGCTTTCCTTGATCATGCCCGCAAGCTCTCTGGTACTTATGACTATATCAACATCAGAAAGGCCCTCGTTATAAAGCTCATCCCTCTTTGCCTCGTATTTTTTGGCTATACATGGCATAACTGAGACAACTGTCATGTTTTCAGGCCTTATTCCGATCTTCTTAGCATAATAGGATTTAGCAATGGCCCCAAACATTTCGTGCGGACTCTTGCAGGATGATGGGATGTCGATTAGGTCTGAAAATTGGCTTTCCATGAAATTTACCCAGCCTGGACAGCAAGAGGTAAGGATTGGGAGCTTGCCATGACCATTAAGCCTTTCGACAAGCTCGTTGGCTTCTTCCATGATGGTTAAGTCTGCTGCAAAATTTGTATCAAAAACCTTGTCAAAGCCTAGTTTTCTGAGAGCTGTGACCATTTTTCCTGTCATAGGTTTGCCGGGTTCTTCTCCAAATTCTTCTCCAAGAGCCACTCTAACAGCTGGAGCCACCTGGACAATGACCATCTTCTCATCATCCTTCTTATGTAAGATTTTCCAGAGGTCGGCCACATTTGACTTTTCTGTAAGGGCACCTGTTGGGCAGACTGCCAGGCACTGGCCGCAGAAGGTGCAGGTTGTCTCAAACATTGGTCTGTTAAAGGCAGAGCCCACATGGGTCTTAAAACCACGGCCGATTTCGGCAAGGGCACCTACAGTTTGGACCTCGTTGCACATGGTTTCGCAGCGCTTGCAAAGGATGCACTTGTTTGGGTCCCTGACTAGGGAATAGGAAGAGGCATCTATTGGAAGATTTTTCTTCTCGCCTGGATATTTTATTTCTCTTATATTTAAGTCGCTAGCAAGCTTTTGGAGCTGGCAGTTGAGGTTTTTGGCACATTTTAGGCAATCATTTGGATGGTCGGAAAGTAAAAGCTCGACAATTACCCTCCTAGCCCTGACAACTCTGCTTGAATCTGTAGAAATTTCCATCCCGTCCTTAACAAAGGTCGCACAGGAAGGTACTAGCTTATCTTTTTTCAAATCTTCCACCAAACATACCCTGCAGGAGGCGATTTTATTTACAAAATTTACCCCGGATAAATCCATGTGGCAAAGGGTAGGAATCTTTATATTTAGCCTTCTAGCGGCCTCTAAGATGGTAGTTTTTTCTCTGACTTCTATTTCTTTATTATTTATTAAAATCTTTGGCATATTTCCTCCTATCCTAGGCTAATGGCAGAAACTGGGCAAGAGGCCATACAAGTTCCACACTTGATGCAGACATCTTGGTTGATTAGGTGCTTAGTCTTTTTCTCTCCACTAATAGCTCCTACTGGACAAAGCCTAGCACACTTGCCACAACCTATACACTTATCTGTGATCTGGTAGTTTAAAAGGTCTTTGCACCTGCCAGCAGGGCAAGTTTTATGGCCTGTAACATGGGCAAGGTATTCATCGTAGAAATAATGTAGTGTAGATAAGACTGGATTTGGACTAGCTTGGCCAAGGCCGCAAAGGCTAGCATCAGAGATAATTTCTGATAATTCCTTAAGCTTATCTAGGGTTTCGATACTTCCCTTGCCAGATGTGACCAAATCAAGCATTTCAAGGAGTCTTTTGTTTCCAATCCTACAAGGGGTGCACTTGCCGCAAGATTCATCACAAGAAAATTCTAGGAAGAACCTTGCCACATCGACCATACAGTCGGTCTCATCCATTACAACCATGCCACCAGAGCCCATTATTGAGCCGATAGCCTTGAGGGATTCAAAGTCACAAGCTGTGTCAAAAAGTCTTTTAGGTATGCAGCCTCCAGATGGGCCGCCGGTTTGGACAGCCTTAGCCTCTCTATCACCTGTGATCCCACAGCCTATGTCATAGACAATGGTCCTAATAGGAGTGCCCATGGCTACTTCCACAAGACCAGAATTTTTGACCTTGCCTGAAAGGGCAAAGACCTTGGTGCCTGGAGATTTTTCTGTCCCGTAGGCCCTAAAATAATCTGCTCCCCTTAGGATAATTTGGGCCACATTGGCCAGGGTTTCGACGTTGTTGATTACAGTTGGCTTGCCCCGAAGGCCCCTGACAGTGGTCCTATATTCCTTATTTCTAGGCTGGCCACGCTTGCCTTCGATAGATTCCATAAGGGCGGTACCCTCGCCACAAACAAAGGCCCCAGCCCCTAATCTTAGCTCTATATCAAAGGAGAAATCAGTTCCCATTATATTTTCGCCCAAGAGATTTAAGTCCTTGGCAGCCTTGATGGCTATATCTAGAGCTTTGACAGCCTTAGGATATTCGGCCCTGACATAGATAAATCCCTTATTTGCCCCGACTGCGTAGCCTGCTATGGCCATAGCTTCAAGGATGGAGTGGGGGTCATATTCAAGGACAGACCTATCCATAAAGGCACCAGGATCGCCCTCATCGGCATTGCATATTATGTATTTGGTAGGGTTATCTTGCCTAAAGGCTGTATCCCACTTGCGTCCAGCTGGAAAACCAGCCCCACCACGACCCCTTAGGCCAGAATCTGTAATGACCTGGATAATTTCCTTCCTATCCATTTCAAAAAGTGCCTTAGCAAGGGCAAAATAGCCATCACGGCCTATGTATTCTTCAATGTCAGCAGGATTGATTATGCCGCAGTTTCTAAGGACAAGCCTTACTTGTTTTTCGTAAAAATCTCCCCTAAGCCTTATATCTTCGCCATTTATATCGAAAGAGTCATCGTCTTTTATCCTGGAAATGAGCTTGGCAAAGCCCTTTTCCTTTATATTTTTAAGGTCAACTTTCATAAACTTCCCCCAAGGTCTCCGCAATTATTTCATCTGCCATAGATGGGTCAGCCTGGCTAATAATCCTGTCATTGTCGATGCTAACAACAGGTGCCTTGCCGCATTCGCCAATACATCTGGCCTCCACAAGCGAAATCTTGCCATCAGGTGTAGTCTCGCCCACTCCTATGCCAAGTTTTTTAGAAAGCTCTGCCAAAATCTTATCAGAACCCTTGACATAGCAGGCAGTGCCAAGGCATACACAAATCTCATGGTCTCCCTTTGGGATGAGGGAAAATTGGGAATAGAAGGTTGCAACTCCGTAGATTTCTGAAGAGTGGACCCCCATATTAAGGGCCATCATGTCAACGATTTCTTCAGGTATGTAGGTAAAAAGCTCCTGGGCCTTTTGAAGGATTGGCATAATAGCTCCCTTCCTATCTTTGTTATCTTCTAAGAAGGTTAAAAACTCATCGAGCTTAGCCTGATCTTTTTTTAAACAAAATCCCATAGACAAACTCCTTTCATCATATTCTTAATTTCATTGTATCATATTAAAAGTCTTATGAAAACTATTTCATTATATATTATTTTAATCACTAGGATTGTTATTATAATAGAACCTTAGAATACATAGATAAATAAATAACGATTTCACAAAAGGAAAAGAAAGGGGCTGTTGCAAAAGTCCTAACAT
>NZ_JBGMEF010000010.1:0-6399 GCF_046365475.1 Anaerococcus kampingae | reverse complement strand
GAGCTAGGTAAGACAGAAATAAAATCACCACAGGGTAACCTTATCCTAGTTTATGATATAGATCGAACAATTTGCGACATCATGATCGACAGAGAAAAGATAGATAAGCAGATTTTCACAGAAGCCTTAAAAAGATACTTTAAATCACAAAATAAAAACCTAAGACGACTCATAAAATACAGTAGACTATTTAAAATAGAAGATGAAATTAGAAAATATATGGAGGTATTATCGTGATTAATATCGAGAGTATAAAGGGCAAGATAAGAAGTCTAGCAGAGAAGAAAAATCTGAAGTCGCAAGAAGTTTTGCAAATATATTTCTTCGAAAGATTTTTAGAAAGGCTATCAAAATCACCATACAAAAACAATTTTGTAATAAAGGGAGGATTCCTCATATCATCCTTAATCGGCATTGAAAATAGAACAACTATGGACATGGACACAACCATAAAAGGCATACCCCTAAAAGAAGAAAAAATAAAAGAAATCGTAGAAGAAATCATAAATATCAATGTAGACGATGGAATAAAATTTGAAATAAAAGACATCTCTTATATTAGAGAAGAAGACGAGTACGAAAACTTTAGAATTTCACTAATAGCAAATATTGGGAAAACTAAAAACCCAATGAAACTTGACCTAACAACAGGAGATGCAATAACACCAAGAGAAATAGAATACACCTATCCCTGTATCTTTAGCAAAGAAGATATAAAAATAATGGCATATCCATTAGAAACAATTCTCGCAGAAAAATACGAAACTATAATCAGAAGAAATATAACAACAACACGAATGAGAGACTTTTATGACCTATACACCCTTTACAAACTAAAAAAAGATGAGATAGATTATAAAATTTTAAAAGAAGCAATAGAAAGAACTTCCTACAAAAGAGGAAGTCAGGAGGAAATGCAAGATTATGAGGAAATAATCGAGGACATAAAAGAAGATTCATACCTAAGATCCTTGTGGGAAGTATATCTAAGTGAAAATAAGTATATAGGAGATTTGACCTATGAGAATGTCATCGACCTTGTAGCTATAATTTCTGAAAAAGTAAATAGTTAGCTTTTGAAATGTTATTTAGGCCAGCCATGAGCTGGTTTTTTATGTGGGAATATAAAAAAGTTCCAATAGGTGAGAGCTTTACATTTTAGCTTTTATACATAATAATTTAAGCAAAATGAGGATGCATTGAAAAAATAATTGATAACTCCTGGAAATTGTGTTGACATTGTGTTGACAGTGCACAAATAAGCTCATATAATTATCCTAAAGGAGATGATAAAATGACAACAACGAATTTGAATATAAGAACAGATAAAGAAATAAAAGAAGCAGCAGAAAAAATCTACTCCAGTTTAGGTTTAAATATGACTACTGCAATTAATATGTTTTTAAGGGCAAGTATTAGAGAAAGTGGCATTCCTTTTGATCTCAAACTTAACCAGCCAAACGAAGAAACCATAAAAGCTATAGAAGTGTAAGGGCTACTAAATATATTAAAGAATAAGACTTTTAGCATCTGCAAAAGTAGATGCTTTTTTGATGGGATGATTTAGATTGTTTAATCATATTATTTTGAAAATAAAGTTGAGCTTCGTGCATAGTAAATAATAACACCGAACTAATCCTTTAGGCTTCTCCACGTTGGTCGAAGCAAGGGAAGAAGTGGGAAGCTTTATAAGCTTCTCTCATTATCCCTTTTCTCGACCGAAGTGGAGAGAACTATTACGACAACTCAAATCACAGCACAAACTCTAGAACGGTATGTTACTATGTTCGAAGGCTTGTTAAAATAAACCTGTGCTCCGTGTATAATAAATAATAATATCAAACTATTTCTAATAGACTTGTCCTCTCCGAGCCACGTAAATATGCCTTGATTTGGTCGCTCTCGGCCGCTAGGGCAATTCATTTACGCCGAATGATAGTGCGGGAGCACGGAGAGCTTCGAAGAAGCGGTATTCGTACGGGCTTGCCACGAGAGTCGAAGCAAGGGTAAGGTAGGTAGTTTTAAAAACTTCCTTCAAATCTCGCTTCGCTCGACCATTCCATGGAGGCCGCTCAGCTACGGCATCAAGCTTTCCATCAAATCACTTCGTAATTTGGGATAAGCATAGACATGAGCCGCGGGGGCTTGCCTCTTGTCTCGAGCGTAAGTCGAGAGACCTATTACGGAAACTAAAATTCCAAAGTAAACCTTAGAACGACATGTCACTATATTCGAAGACCCTATAAGAAAACCTATACCTTATCCATAATTAAAGCCCCTCTTTATCCTCTCATATTCTTACAAATCCTCCACCAACTCTCTACAAAAACTATTAATTACCATATCACCACTTCACCCAAACCCAGTCTGAGACTCGTTTTCCTCTTTCTCAATTTTTATAAAATTCAAAAATGCAAAAGTTGATCAATTTTTTGAGAAATTCATCTTATTGTCAATTAAAGTAAATATACATGAAATTGTAAAATATACATAGCTTACATAATCCCCAGAACTATGCCATTTTACTAACCATAAATTCTTGATTCTAAAAGCAGGTAAATTAATCTAAAAAACAAGTCACCACCTAGTTTTGAAAACTAGATGCGTATGACTTTTAGATATATTGGGAAATTTAAAAAGTTATTGAATATGGGTTGAATCACAAGCTTAGAAACGTATATTATAAATATCCACAATGTAATCACAATTACATTAGTTAGATTGCCACAGACTTTCTACCGTCTTATTTGTTCGTGGATAAATACGGGTCCTGTCGTCCCGCGGCTTTATCACGATAAATAGATTGGGTAGAGGTCGAGTAGTCAAAAATTTATAAGGAGATATTATGAAAGAAAGAAAAGCAGAATTACAAAAGCTTATTGATTTCAAAAAGCTAAAAGGTGCTAATAGAAAACCTAGATACGCTACCAGAAAGCTATCAATAGGTCTAGTATCATGCATGCTAGGATTTGTACTTCTAGTAAGCCCACAATCAGTAGAAGCTTCTGAAGTAGCTAACGCACCAGCTGCAACTGAAGCAGAGCCTGCAAAAGAAGAAAAACCTGAAGGCGAAGCTAAACCAGCAGGTGAAGAAAAAACAGAAGCTCCTGTAGAAAATAAAAAAACAGAAGCTCCAACAAAAGTAGAGAAAAAAGAAGAAGCAAAACCAGAAGTAGGTCAAAAAGCTGAACCAAAAGCTGAACCACAGGCTGCTCCAGCTAAAACTGAAGAAAAATCAGCTGAAAAACCTGCTGAAGAAAATGCTGACGATAAAGCAAAAGCGGAAAAAGAACTAGCAGATTACAAGGCTGAAGCTATCAAAAAGATCGAAGAAGCTTTCAATGGATTTGATGAAGATGTAAAACCTTCTAAATCACTTGAAGACTACAAAAAAGATGTAGAAGAAGCTGATAGTAAAGAAGCAGTTGACAAATTAGTTGAAGAAGCTAAGGCTGAAGGAAATACTGGCCTTCAAAAGGATGAAACTAATAAACCTGAAGATAGCAATCAAATGGCTGGCGAAGAAAAGGCCATTACTGAAGACCAAAAGAAAAAAGCTGGTCAATCTGCCAACAACTGGGATGAAAAAATCACAGAAGATAATGACTACTGGAAAGCCCCAGAAGGCTATAACAAGGCTAAGAACATGGGCGGAACTAGTGGCGGAGGTATGGGAACCAACGAGGTTAATTATCTAGGAACCTACACTGACGAACAAGGTAGAGATGTAATCAGACTAGAATGGAAGGGAGATTCCAGAACATCGGAATCTGTTTGGATGGACCAACTTTCATTAGCTTTTAAATTCCAAAAAGACCTATATGAAAAAATCGACTGGGATAGATCTTATGTTTACTCAACATCTAAAGGTGAACAAAAATTCTTATTTAACAATGTAAACGCAGCTGATTACCAAGCAGAGTTTATGTTATCACAGGTAACTGGTACCTACACAGGTAACATGTATGAACTACCTATGAACCTTGTCCTAAAAGAAGGTTATAAGTTATCTGACTTAGGAAAGAAAGACTATCTTGTTCAACACAGAGGCTACGATACAAAATATAAAGAAATATTAGCTAACTACTCAGGACCAGTTGGAACTAGAAATCTAAATGAGGTTGAATATTCACAGTTTACAAAATCTACTGTTATTCCTCTAAACTCCAATCTTCACAATGATGTAATTCCAGCTAACTCAAATAAAGAATCTAACAGATTAAGTTATGGTTCAAGTGAGTATGATAGTGAGAAAAAGGTTATAAAAACTAAACACTTCTACAGGAAGTCTGACTCTATTGACTCATACTTAGGTAATGTTGGATTTACTCAATCCTTTGACGCAAGACTACTTGACCTACTAAAAGAAGATGACCAAGGAAACGTAGCTTATCTTGATGTTAATGGAATTGATGATAAAAAAGCTTATACAGATACTCCTAAAGTAGGTATCAAGAGAAATCAAATCAATGTAAAAGATGGAGTTGCTACAATTTATGTGGTAGGCTCAGACTTCCAGTCCAACCTAGATAAAACTGGAAATAAGGTAGTTCGTGCTACATCAGGCAATATAAAAACAGGTATATATTCAACTTTATTTAAGACAGCTACTATAAACTTCGTAAACACTACTATATCATACAATGTTGATGAGGATATGATTTCAAAATTATTCCCTCAAAACAAATACCTACAAGCTTACGCATTCCAAAGTGGATTTATCCATGAAAACAAGGATGGTTTCCTAAAATCTGAACAAGAAGTAAAAGAAAATACTGTCATAGATAAAGGTAGCAAGCTCACCCTTGAATTTAAAGATCAGATGCCAGATAAAGGCAACAAATATGTAATGCAAATAGGCGACACCTACCACCTAATGAATGATGCTGCAGCTCCACATAGGGCAAGTGATTTTGAAACCATTACAGAAAGAAATGGTGGTGGTATAGGTTCATCTAGAAATATGAAGTATGACATTAACATGAAAGCTGGTAGAACCCTTTCTGCAGGTGAGAAAATCAGACTTTGGATTGTAAATGACAATGGTCACAAATATGAAAGCCAAAGCTGGAGACTATATATCAACACAGGCAAGGCCGAAACTGATAAAGATATTGTAAATGTAGAAGGCGAAAACTTCGAAAGAGACTACAATCCATACTACTTCCAACACTCAAAGAGCGTTGATGGTGTAATGGTCACCAAGTATAGCTATGTTCCACAAGTAGAAGAAATCTTTGATACAGATACAGAAATAAAAGGAACTGTACGTAGAGACCAAAACGATGTAACAGGATATTACATGGCTCCAGATGGGTCCAAGTACTACTTTAGTGCTGTTAAGTCAGATGACACTGATAAAGCTAGAACAATAATCCTTGATGAAAACGGCAGAGAAGTAAAAGAAGGCGATAAGAATTATGAAAATGTCTTCAATTACGTTTTAGGAACTTTTAAATCTGAAGATGGCAAAGAAAACCTAAAACTTAAAAAAGATATGCCAATATACCTAAACAACTCAAGAAAAGGTCAATTCCCATCAGACCCAGTTATAGAGAAGGTAAAGGCAAGAGTTACATTTGATCAAAACTATGAAGGAAAACCTGAAGATAAGGTAGTTGTAGCTCCTGAAAATGAACAAGCTTTAGGAACAGCTGGTTACACAGCAAACGGTCTTGACTATAATGGCAAAAACGTAATGCCAAAAGATCCAACAAGAGAAGGTTATACATTTGTAGGTTGGGCAAAAACTCCAGATGCTACAAAAGCAGACTTCACAAAAGATACACCAATTGAAAACTCCTTAACTGTATATGCAGTATGGAAAAAAACTGAGATTACAGATAATCTTACACCTGCATACACAGATGCAGATGGAAAAGTTGGTACCCAAACAACAATCACATCACCAAACTTTACAGATAAAGATGGTAAAGATGCAGCAAAACCAGAAGGAACAAAGTTCGCTCTAGGTAAAGGTGCTCCAGAAGGTGCAACAATCAATCCAGATACTGGTGAAATCAAATACACACCAACAAAAGATGATGCAGGAAAAGATGTAGAAATCCCAGTAGTTGTAACATATCCAGATGATTCTACAGACAATGTAGTTGCAAAGGTAACTGTTGCACCAGCACAAAAAGATGCTGACAAGTACGAACCAGAAGTTAAGAAGGAAGAAATCGAAAAAGGTGGAAAAGTTGACCTAACAGACAACGTAACAAACCTAGACAAACTTCCAGAAGGAACAAAAGTAGAAGATGTAACTCCAGAAGGAACAATCGATACAAATAAACCTGGCGACTACACAGGAAAAATCAAAGTAACTTACCCAGATGGATCAAGTGAAGAAAAAGACGTACCTGTAACAGTAAAAGATACAACACCAGCAGAAAAAGA
>NZ_JBGMEF010000001.1:0-93891 GCF_046365475.1 Anaerococcus kampingae | reverse complement strand
TTGATACACAAAATTATTTACAGACCCTATCTAGACTATCAAAATCAATACTTTCCTGCTCACCAGTCTTCATATTTCTAACTGTGATGGTTTTGTTTTCTCTTTCTTCTCCACCTATTATATAGGCGTATTTTACTCCTATTTTATCAGCGTAAGAAAATTTCTTTTTTAGTTTGCCACCTTCTAGGTAGATATCTGCATTTTTTCCCTTATCGTGAAGGATATTTAGGATATCTATAGCGTAGAAGTTTTCTTCTTCAGACATTGGTATGATTAAAATTTCCGTTAGGTTTTCTTCTTTCTTATCTACTAGACCTATTTCTTTTAGTTGATAAAATAGCCTGGTTAAGCCTATGGACATGCCTACTCCTGGTAGGGCTTGTTTGGTGAAGTTGTCTGCTAATTTTTCATAGCGGCCACCGGATGATACTGAGCCGATTTTTTCATAACCATTTATAAAGGTCTCATAGACTGTACCTGTGTAATAATCTAGGCCCCTTGTGATTGACGGATCAAGCTTGATATTTTTATCTGGTATGCCTAGTTTTATCATGTATTTATAGACAGTTCCTAGCTCTTTTAGTCCTTCTTCATAAAGGTCATTTTCTACAAGACCAGCAAACTTCTCTAGGGTTTCTTGGTTAGAATTTGCAGCTTCTATAAAAGAAGCTATTTTTTCTGCCCTTTTTTCATCAAGTAGTTTAACTAGGTCTTCTTTCATATTTTCAAGACCCATCTTATCTTTCTTATCTATCAGCCTTAAAACTTCTGTTGTATCATCAATTCCTAAAGATTCAAAAAATCCATTCAATAACTTCCTATTATTAATCCTAAAGCTAACATCAGGTGTATCTAATTTTTGGAAAATTTCATAGATTACCCTTGGTGGGATAGCGTCATTTTCTATGGCAAGCTTGTTGTGGCCAATTATATCTATATCGCATTGGTAAAATTCCCTATAGCGGCCTTTTTGGTTACGCTCTCCCCTATAAACCTTGCCTATGTGGTAACGCTTGAATGGGAAATTCAAGTCCGAAAAGTGCTCTGCCACATATCTAGCAAGGGGTACTGTAAGGTCGAACCTAAGGCTCATATCACGTGTATCTGAGGCTATTTCATAGATTTGCTTTTCAGTTTCTCCTCCACCTTTGGCAAATAAAATTTCATTTTTTTCTATGACAGGTGTATCTATTGGTAGAAATTGATATTTTTTGTAAGTTTCTTCGATAATATTTTTCATCTTGTCAAAAACTAACTGGTCTTCTGGCAAAAGCTCCATAACACCAGCTATGGTAGATGGTCTAACTATATTCATAAATCCCTCTCTTTGTCTTGTTACTACAATACATTATACGATTAATAAGATTTTCTGCTATAGGCAAATTAATGACCCGTAATCTATCAAATCAAGCTTTGGATAGATGATCTTTATATTTTGATTTTCACAAATAGATTCTAGTTTAGAAAAAGCCTTATGCTTACTAATATCTCCTGTAAAAATCAAATTATCTCTTACAAGGCCACAGCATCCTCCCAAAAATCCTTGGTCAAATCCATCTAAGGCAATTTCATCCTGTTCTACCAGGTCAATCTTTATTTTATCCTTTAAGGCCTTATAAATCCCAAAATCAGCTGTGATTAGAGAATCCTTTAGAGGAATGATTGAACATCTACTATAGCCTTGCTTTACTTTTAGATGCTTTATCTTATTATCTTCGAAATATTTCTGAATGTGGCCTTCCGTAAAATCATTGTGAATATAAAAATCTTTAAATCTAACAACATTATAAATGGCGTCATAAGGAAATTTTTCTGATGGATCCTCTCCTTTGATTATCTCATAGCCCTTAAGCTTATCCTTATAATAATCATAGACTGCTTCTGCTACTACAATATTATTATCATCTAGCTTAAATAGGGATAGGTCTGGATGGTCATCTATCCTTGAATCCAATTTAGGATTTGGACTAGTCAAAATAAATTCTATCTCATTTTCTTTTAAAAATCCCTTAAATTCTTCGCTTGCCTTATAGGAAATAATTAACATAATAATCCTTTCAATAAAAAAATCCCCATTACTGGGGATGATTTGGAGGCGCCACCCAGATTTGAACTGGGGGTAAAGGTGTTGCAGACCTCTGCCTTACCACTTGGCTATGGCGCCATAATAAAAAATGGAGCGGATGACGAGATTCGAACTCGCGACCCTCGCCTTGGCAAGGCGATGCTCTACCACTGAGCCACATCCGCATACAAATATTATAACATAAATTTTTAATTTGTAAAGAATTTTTTAAAAAAAATCTTTATTTTTCAACTTATCGCTTCTAATCTCTCAGCGACTACTCTTATATTATAAGATAATTTTTCTTCCTTGTCAAGTAATAATAAAAATTTTTTTGCTGCGAGCTTCCAAGAGAAAAGACTAGGAGAATTCCTATTTTAGTCTCCTAGCTTTTTCGCTTAGTTTATTTAATTCTTTTAGCTCAATTCTTATCAAGAAATACCCGATAATTAATGTTAGAAAATCAGAAATTGTGATGGTTGACCAGATGTATTCTTTTGGCATGAAGTTAGTTATTATAAAGCTAACAGCCAAAACTAGGGCGTATCCCCTTAAGATTGTAATAATAAATTCAAATCTTGGCTTAGCTACAGCTGTGAGATAGCCACCATTTGTTATATTAAATCCTAGGATTAAGAAAGATATAGAAAATATCCTAAGAGCCCTGCTGGCAAAGGCCATAAACTCGCTTGTTACATCTGTCAAAAAGACATTTACAAAAAATTCCGGCCAAATTTCGATTGCCAAAACCATAATAAGCGACAAACTCGCCACAGATATTAATATATATTTCCTAAGTACAGGTATTTTTTCAAATTCCCTTGCCCCATAGTAGTAGCCGATAAGTGGTTGGCTTGATTGGTTTATGGCAAGCATGGTATTTACTACAAAAATCATAACATAGGCAATTACTGAAAAGGCTGCAAGACCTTCTTCCCCGTAGAGCCTTCCTACAGCTAGGTTTAATACTAGGGTGCAAAAACCTGACGAGAGCTCTGACAAAGATGCTGGAAAACCATAAGAAAAAATCTCCTTGACCATGAAGGCCTTTAATTTAAACTTTTTAAATTTAAGATATGACTTAGGTGATAAAAAGTAAATCAAATAGCCAATAGTAGGGATAGTTTGGGCAAGACCTGTCGCTACAGCAGCTCCCATAAGTCCCCAATGAAATTTAAAAATAAATATATAATCAAGGCTGATATTGGTTAAGGCTGACATAAGCATAAGAATCGTGGTAATTGATGGTCTGCCATCAGCCTTTACCATTATCTCAAATACATAGGAAGTCAGATAAAAGGGCAAGAAATAAATGATAATTGATAGATATTCCTTGACCATATAAACCATATGACCGCTTGCTCCTAGGGCCCTTACCAGTGGATTTATAAAAATAATTCCTACTATAGATAAGGAAATGGCAAATATTACTGAAATTGCCATACCAAGGCTAAAAAATTCATCAGCCCCCTTTTTATTGTTCCTGCCCTTTTCATGGGCGATAAGATTTAAAGATCCGATTGATATTAAAATTGCAAAGGCAAAGGCCAAGGTCACAAAGGGCATGGCAATATTTACAGCTGCCAAGCCCTCGCTTCCAACACCCCTACCAACAAAAATACCATCCACCATAGTGTAGGTTGAAAACAAGGTCATGGTCGTGATGGTAGGTATTAAATATTTTAAATAACTCTTTAATAACGATTTTTCTTTCATTTATACTCCTTAAGATACATATAATATAACTCTAAGCCCCTCTTTGGTCAAGAAAACACTTAAAATAAAGATTCAAATAAAAAATCGACTCGAAAGAGCCGAAATTTTATGAGATTAACTTGTAGTATTCCCTGCTGCTGAATTTGTAATAAATGAGATACAAAAGGGCAAAAATTATAAAACCTATTATAAAGGAAGTAATTTTTATAGATTCATTGACAGATCCTAGCATGACAAATATTTTTGAAATCATCCTAAAGGCAAAAGCTACATGGACGCCTGCTACTATTAGCGGTAGGAAGAAAAATACCAGAACTTGCTTATCTATAGTTTTCTTAATTTTTCCTTCGCCAATGCCAATTTTTCTTAGGCTTTGATATTTATTCTTGTCAGAAAAGCCCTCTTGAATTTGCTTGTAGTAAATTATCAGGCCAGTTGCAACCATAAAAATCAATCCCAAAAATATACCTACAAAAAATATTGCCCCGTAGAGTTTGTAGCCTTCCAAGACAAAATCATCATGAAAGCCTATGCCAAATTCATTTTGGACATCCTTAGTTTTTTTCTTAAAAATCGCCATATCCTCATCGCTTAGGTCAAAATTATAGGCATGAACTATTTTATTTTCATCTATGCTTAAATTTTGGTCTAAATTTTTGACTATTAAATAATAAAAATCAAACATATAGGCCACTATCGAATTATTTCCAGAATTTTTATATGGATAATCCTTAATATCTGACTTTTTCCTTAATTTTTGGCGATTTATATCAAGTTCTGAAAGATCAGCCAACTTAGGAGCTTTATAGAGTAAAAACTCTCCGTCTTTTAAAGAAGATGCTTCTGGTATCGATCCATCATTAACTTCCACAAGGATTCCCATAGCCTTATCATCAAGATCATTTGGATTTTTAAATACATAGGATTCTCCAATGGTTTTAATGGTTTGTCCATCTTTTTCAAAGGCAAGCACGGCTTTGTAGTCTTGAATATTTTTTGCCTCTAAATTATTGTCTTTAATAATTTTTTTAACCTGGTCAATAGAATACTCATTAGAAGAAGCGAGGCCCACATCTCTAGGATACTGTCTAGAACCCACATCCTCAACACTCCTATAAAGAGCTATTGCTGAGGATAATAAAATAATAGCAGCTGTAGACATGATTGTAATTGATCCAAGGCCCTTGGCATTTGACCTTAATCTAAAAATAAGGCTTGAAACTGAGATAAATTTTTCAGTCTTGTAATAAGATTTGGAAGCCTTCATCATTTTTAATATCACTATAGAAAGTGAAGAGAAAAGGAAAAATGTTCCTATCATTACAAGGACAACTGCCAAGAAAAAGTAAGCAAAAGCCCTTAAAGGATTATTTATAGTTTGGGCTAGGAAATATCCCGAGCCAAGCAAAACTATTGCGACAATTGCACTTATGACCATACCTCTTGGCCTTTTGAAGGTCTTTTCTTCCTTAAATAAGTCTAGGATTGATTTTCTTTTTATTTTTATAATCCTGGTCAATAAAATTAGTAGGGAAATTCCTGCAAAAACCAAGAAGCTAATTATATAGGCATCTTTTGCAAAACTTAGGTAGAAATTTCCTTCCATTAGCATAAGCTTCAAAAAAATTGTTTCTAGCAATTTATATATGACTGTAGCAGATATTATACCAATTAAATATCCCAAGGCTGATATTATTAAGGATTCTAAAGCCAAAATTTTTGAAAGATGTTTTTTATCAAGGCCTAAAATCGCATAGAGGGAGATTTCCTTAAGTCTTTTATTTAATAAAAATCCATCTGAATAATATAAAAATATCAGAGAAAAAATCCCCATTACATAAATAGCAATTTTCAATATATAATAAATGCTAGACATGGCGTAAAAATCTTTTAAAGTATCGGCATTCATTAAAAGCAAAATCGAAGTCATTGAAAACACCATAAAGGCATAAATCAAAATATATGGAAGATAGACTTCTCTATTTTTTCTAATCCCATCTAGGGCAAGGCGCTTAGTGAGTTTCATTTTTGGCCGCCCTTAAAAAGTTTAATGAATCTGAAATCCTCTTATAAAACTTATCTCTGCTGTCATCTGCCTTATAAATTTCATTAAAAATCTTCCCATCCCTTATAAATAAAACTCTTTTGGCAAAGGATGCCGCAATATTTGAGTGGGTCACCATGAGAATTGTATTTCCCTCAGCATTTATTTTTTCAAAATATTTGAGCAAGTCTTCGCTAGAAGATGAATCTAATTGACCAGTAGGCTCATCTGCTAGAATTATCTTAGGATTGATAATTAAGGCCCTCGCCACAGCCACCCTTTGCTTTTGTCCGCCAGATATTTCTGCTGGATACTTTTTTAAAAGGTCAGCAATTCCTAGTTTGTTGACAATAGGCATAAGCTTATGATCAAAATCATCTGGATTTTCTTCCCTTAACACAAGGGGTAAGAGAATATTTTCCCTCACATCAAAATTATCTAAAAGATTAAAATCTTGAAAGATATAGCCAAAATTATCCCTCCTAAAATCAGACTTTTCTTTATCAGATAAGGATAGGATTTCCTTGTCATCAAGGAAAATTTGTCCGCTAGTTTCCTTATCAATAAGGGAAATGATATTTAAAAGTGTGGTCTTACCTGATCCAGACTCGCCCATGATGGCTAGGAAGTCACCATCTTCGACTTTCAAATTCACATCCTTTAGGGCAGTCACTTCATTTGCTGAATTTTCCTTATAAATTTTTCTTAAGTTTTTTATTTCTAACATATTTTCACCTCTCATAATATAATTATAAAGGCTAGATAAAAATAAGTCCCTTTGTTTATCTTACAAAGAGACCTTTTATCTTACAATTTTGTAAGCTTATCAAATTTTATGGCAATTTTTGTATAAGAGCCCTCCTTGGAATCTATACTTATGGATAGGTTTAAATCCTTGCCAATTGATTTTACTAGATAAAGGCCAAGGCCAGTTGACGAACCAAAGGCCCTGCCATTTTCGCCAGTATAACCCATTTCAAAGACCCTTGCCAAGTCGCTCTTCTTGATGCCAATCCCATTGTCCTCTATGATTAAGCTATCATCTTCAAAATATATTTTAATCTTACCAGCATCCCTGGAGTATTTGAGGGAATTATTTATAAGCTGGCTTATGATAAAACTAAGCCACTTGCCATCTGTAATGGTCTTATAGGATAAATCTCCCAAGTCAAGGCTAATATTTTTGCTGATAAAGTCATAGGACTTATCCCTTATAAGGTTTTTAACCAAGGGTTCGATTAGGACTTCCTTAAAGATATAGTCATTTGTCTTTGAAGAAAATCTCACAAAGCCCAAAAGTATATCAAGATAGGCTTCCATCCTCTTATTATTTTTAATAAGCAGGTCAATATCAGGATTATCCTCGGCCAAAATCAGCCTATTTTCTGCCAGAGGTGTTTTTATTTCGTGAATCCATAGGCCGTAGAAATTTTTGGTTGCTTCTTCCATATCCTTATAATCAACTAGTAGGTTCTTATATTTTTCATCCAGAAAGCAGTACTCATCTGCAATTAGCTGGGCCTTGTAATCCAAATTTTTAGACCTTAAAATTTTTTCAAAATTATTTTCCTTTTCTTTTTGGCTATCATATAAAAGAAAAGACAAAAGGATGAAAATATTTATAATTAACCCATAAATAATTACAAATCTTTGAAGGTTAAAGGCTAAAAATATTAGGTTGTAGATAAAAGTTATGATGGCAAAAAATATCAAAAGCCTTTTATTTTCTCTGATTGCACACTTAAAATTAAACATAATAACCCTTACCAACCTTGGTTTTTATAAAATCTTTGACCCCCAGGCTTTCTAGAGATTTTCTAAGCCTTGAGATATTTACCGTTAGGGTGTTGTCATCTATAAATATATCTGTCGACCAAAGGGCTGTCATTAGCTTATCCCTGGATATGACCTTGCCATCATTTACCATGAGGGTCTCAAGGATTTTAAATTCATTTTTAGATAGGTCGATAGACTTGCCTTCAAAGCTTGCCTGCATGGATTTTATATCTAAGATAAGGTCGTCTTTTTCAAGCTTATCAGAGCCTTGCTTATAATCATAGGTCCTTCTTAAAAGGGCCTTGACCTTGGCTGTCAAAAGTTCTACTTCAAAGGGTTTGGTCACAAAATCATCTGCCCCCATCTCCATTGCCATAATTTTATTCATGGTATCTTCCTTTGAGGATAAGAAAATTATTGGGACATTGGATATATCTCTGATTTTCCTGGTCCAATGGTAGCCATCAAAATATGGCAAGCCTATGTCCATGACTACAAGGGAAGGATTCTCTTCCTTAAAAAGGTCAAAGACCCTTTCAAAATTTTCTACTAAAACCACCTCATAGCCCCATTTCTCAAAGTCTTTTTTTAAAGAGCTTGCTATTATCTGGCTGTCATCTACTATTAATATCTTAAACATAGGCCCTCCTTTATTTTATTATAACACAAAACCTCCCAATCTGAGATTGAGAGGTCAATTTTTAATCAAGTTCTAGCCTACCTGTGTATAATTGCCAGTAGGTTCCCTTTTCTTTTATTAACTTGTCGTGGTTGCCACGTTCTATTATCCTACCTGAATCCATTACCATGATTACATCAGAGTTTTGGATGGTGGATAGCCTGTGGGCTATGACTATGGAGGTTGATCCTGCCATTAGATTATCCATGGCTTCTGTTACATCCCTTTCTGTGGATGTATCAATTGATGAGGTCGCCTCATCTAAAATTAGCATTGGTGGTTCTGCAAGGGCTGCCCTTGAGATTGAAATTAATTGGTTTTGACCATCTGAAAGTGATGAACCATCGCCATTTATCTCTGTCTGGTACCTATCAGGAAGTCTCTTGATGAAGGAATCAGCTCCTGATAGCTTGGCTGATGATTTTATGTCGCTTTCGCTTGCATCTAGCCTTCCATATCTGATATTTTTCTCAATTGTATCTGTAAAGAGATTTACATCTTGAAGAACCATTCCAAAGGCACGCCTTAGGTGGTCTTTTTTAATATCTCTAGTATCTATCCCATCTACTTCTATAGAGCCATTGTCTATTTCATAAAATCTAGTGATTACATTGGTTATGGTTGTCTTACCAGCACCGGTTGAGCCTACAAAGGCAATTTTTTCACCTGGATCTGCGTAGAAGGAGATGTCCTTTAAGATTTGGTTTTTACCGTCATAGGAGAAGTCTACATTTTTAAATTCTAGCCTACCTTCAAGCATCTTGTAGTGTTTTCTTTCTCCATCATCCCACATCCAAGCATAGCGGCCAGTTAGCTTGTCAGATTCTTCTATTGTGCCATCTGCCTTTTGATAGGCATTGACTAGCTCTATAAAGCCAGTGTCTTTTTCTATTGGCATGTCAATTATTTCAAAAATTCTATCAGCCCCTGCCATGGCTTGGAAGACCATGTTGGCCTGTTGGCTGACATTTACTATTGGGTTTTGGATTTGTCTGATATTTGATAAAAATGCTGCAAGAACACCTACTGTGAGATCTCCCTGGATAGTGAAATATACACCCAGAACAGTAATTGCCGCATAGAGGATATTTACCATATTTATCAAAAATGGCATCATCCTACCTGCATAGGTATTGGCCCTGGCAAAGGCTGACCTTACATTTTCACTTTTGTCATGAAAATCATCAAAGGCCTTCTCTTCCCTAGAAAATACCTTTACTACCTTTTGACCAGATAGGGTTTCTTCTGAAAAACCGTGTAAAGTAGACACATTCGCCTGGCCCTCGCCGAAGCTTTTGGCTGATTTAATAACTATCTTTGATAGGATTGGTATCATTACCAAAAGGCCTAAAAATAGGGTAAAAGTCAATCCAAAGCTTAGCTTAAACATGACAAGTATTGTACCTGTAAACATGATTGTAGCCCTAACTATGGTTGGAACTGTATTTGCTAGTGCCTGGCTTAGAACATCTGTATCGTTGGTAAATCTTGACATAATCTCGCCGTGTTGGTTTGAGTCAAAGAAATTTATTGGCATTTTTTGAATTTTTTCAAATAATTCTTCCCTTATATTTCTTATTGACCTTTCCCCTATCCTTACCATAAGTCGTGAATAGATAAAGGATGTAGCTGCTGATACAAAATAAATTGCACCCATTTGTAGGCAGGCTATCTTTAGCCCATCTAAATCTGCCTTTAAGATGTAAGAGTCAATGATAGGCTTAAGCATATTTACTCCCCAAATTTGAGTAAGGGCTGATACTATTACACAAACTACTATCAAAAACATCTGCCACTTGTATTCAAAAAGGTAGGATAAAAGTCTAGCTATTGATGAAAATGAAATATTTCTTCTATATGATTTGCCATTCATCTTGTGACTATTATTCATTAGCTCCACCTCCTTGTTGTTGGATATCATAGGTGTCCCTATAGGTCTTGTTATTTGCGTAAAGCTCTTCGTGGCTGCCTATAGCTTCAATCTTTCCTTCATTCATCACTATAATCCTATCAACATATTTAAATGAAGATACCCTTTGAGATATGATAAGCTTTGTAAGGTTCTTATTAAACTTGTTGATACCATCGATGATTGCTGACTCTGTCTTGGTATCTACTGCTGATGTAGAGTTATCAAGGATTAGAATCTTAGGATTTTTAAGAAGGGCTCTGGCAATGGTTAGCCTTTGTCTTTGGCCACCAGATACACCAACTCCGCCTTGACCAAGTACTGAATCATAGCCATCGTGACGTTCCTTTACAAAGCTATCAGCCTGAGCAATCTTGCTTGCCTCAATAATCTCTCCTAGATTTGCCGACTCATCTCCCCATCTTAAGTTATCTGCAATAGTTCCTGAAAATAGGGTATTTTTTTGAAGGACGATTGCTACATCATCTCTTAGAGTCTTTAGGTCATAATCTTTAACATCATGGCCACCTACCTTAAGCGATCCGCAAGAAATGTCATAAAGTCTTGGAATAAGCTGAACTAGGGTTGATTTTGAGGAACCAGTTGATCCCAAAATTCCTACAGACTCACCACTTTTTATGTGAAGATTTACATCTTCTAATTGGTATTGGTCTGAATCTTTTTCATATTTAAAGCATACATCTGTAAAATCAATTGACCCATCTTCTAGTTTTAGGCCTTCGATTTTTTGACTATTATCCATTGAAGGCTTCCTGTCAATAACTTCTACAACCCTGGTAATGCCAGGAGAAGCTCCCATGAAGGTAGTAAGAACCATGGACATGCCTATAAAGGCGCCTAGAAGCATTGTCGCATACATATTAAAGGAAACCAAGTCGCCTACCCCAAGTCTGCCTTCTATAATCTCAATTCCTCCAAAGTAGGTAATGGCTACGAAGGTTGCAAATAAGATTACATTGGCAATTGGAAATAGATATGACATTGGTCCTTGAGATCCATCTGCGTATTCAAACATCTTTTCATTTTGGACCATGAACTTGTCAATTTCGTATCTTTTCCTCACAAAGGCCTTGATAACCCTAGAGTTGTTAAGATTTTCTTCTATGACTAAGTTTAATTTATCATATTGGAATCTTGCCTTCCTAAACTTAGGTATAGCAAAGCTTGCAAGGCCCATAAGCATGGCAAATAAAATTGGCACAGCCACTAAAAATATCAAAGATAATTTAAGCGATGCATTTAGGGCCAAAACAAAAGAAACTACCGCCATTGCCACAGTCTTAATGACAAATCTTGTCGACATAAACATGGACATGGCTATTTGTTGAACATCTGATGATAGTCTTGTAAGTAGGGATGGGACCCCAAAATAATCTATATCCTCAAAAGAAAATCTTTGGATATTTTCAAATTGAGCCAGACGGGCATTGTGACCCATGCCTGATGATGAAATTCCGGCGTTTTTTGTAGCCTTCATACCAAAAAACATTGTCAAAAGAGCTGCTATGACCATCAAGATTCCATACTTAATAGCCATTCCCAAGTCCTTGCCCTGAACAGCATTATTAAGGGTAAGGGCCATAAGGTATGGAATAAGTAGCTCAAGTATAGTCTCTAAAATTGTAAAAATCCTAGAAAGATTTCGATTTTTCTTGTACTCTCCCAGGTATTTCTTGATATAAGAAAAGGACCTGTTAAATTCTTTTATAGATTCCATTAATCCTCCTTTTTAAAATCTTCCTTGATTGTGCTAATCAAAAGCTTAAGAGCATCTTTTATCTCTCTAACCTTCTCATCGCCCAATCTCTGTTTCATTCTAACATTTGATTCATTGATCGGTTTTAATCTCTCATCCCTATTTTTCTTGCCCTTTTCAGTAAGCCTTAGGATTCTGATTCTCTTGTCAACTTCATCCGGGATTAGGTCTATTAGACCGTCCTCCCTTAGATTTTTGATGATATTGTTGACTGTTTGCTTGGGAGCACTCAGCCTTTCAGATATATCCTTTTGGGTAGGATTTTCCATAAAGCCTATGTGGATTAGGACGATAGTCTCTAGGTCATTTAGTCCATAGACCTTTGCCCTCTCCTTATTTAGGCCATTGGCACATCTTAGCAAAGAAAAAATAGAGAATATGGGATCTTTTTCAAAATTCATACTCCCTCTTTCTCTAAAGTAAATAAACAATTTTAATTTATCTATATTTATTATAGTACTATTTGGGACTAAGTCAAGAAGAAATTCGAAAATTAAATTTTTTTATGTATAATATTTTAGAGGTGTAAAATGATAGATTATTTAAAAGACCAGGGCATAAATGATAACTTAATTGCCCAATTAGAAAAATATAGAAAAGAAAATGGCCTTGATGATTCTGATAGGGTCATTAAGCCAGAATATAAATATTATGGAAAAGAAGTCTTAGAAGAGGCAATTGCAGCCCTTCTTGCAGGTAAAAATATCCTCCTTACAGGAGCCAAGGCTACAGGTAAAAACGTCCTTGCGGCCAACCTTGCCTATTTATTTAAAAGGCCAGCCTATGATATTTCCTTCCACGTCAATACAGACTTTGCTTCCCTTATCGGGGCTGATACCTTTAAGGATGGTGAGGTCAAATTTAGGAAGGGTCCTATCTTTGAGGCTGCTATAAATGGTGGATTTGCAATCTTAGATGAGATTAATATGGCTAAAAACGAGGCCATTTCAGTCCTCCACGCAAGTCTTGATCATAGGAGGATTATCGAAATTTCTGGTTTTGATAAGATAAAGCTTGATCCAAATACCAGATTTATAGGGACAATGAACTACGGCTATGTAGGCACTCGTGAATTAAATGAAGCCCTTGCTTCTAGGTTTATGATTATAAATGTGCCAAACATCAGCGAGTCTAACCTTGATAAGCTTCTTACAGATAATTTCCCAAAATTAAAGGAAAAATACCGCAAGGCCTTTATAGATGTCTTTATATCTTTACAAACAAAGAGCGAAAATAACGAGATATCAACCAAGCCAGTCGACCTAAGAGGCCTAATCGGAGCAATCGAGATAATGAGAGTGGGCCTAAATCCTTATAAGGCGATTATGATGGGTCTTGTAAATAAGTCCTTTGATGCCTTTGAAAGGGAGATAGTCCTTGATGCTATCAAAACAAAAATACCTGAATCAATAGATGAGAGTGTCTTTGATGAATGAAAATTATGAAAAAATAAGAGAGTACAACATAATATGGGACTTTGCGGATGATTACAAATTCATCCCCAAAAAGTCCTATCCAATGGATCAAGTCTATAAAAATATGACAACAGGCTTTATCATAAAGACCTTTGATTTTGATATGCTTGATTCTTTCTTTGCTTATTTAAGAGATGAAAATCCCTTCTATGAGGAATTTTCCTATATAACAAATCTCTTGATTGAGGATATAGCCTTTAAAAGTCTTAAAGATTCTAATTTAGTAATAGAAAAGTTCAGAAAGACCTACGCAAGTAAAGTCCTACGCAAATACCGCTACCATGAGGCAGATGACTTAAAAGAACAAATTGAAAATGCCTACTATGGCAAGGTCCTAGGCAAGCCAATCACAGAAGGAGCCCTTTTTAGAAATATTTACAATGAGATTTTTAAAATCTATACACTCGATACGGCAGACCTTATTGATAAATTAAATAAGGTCTTTAAGACATATTTTGCCTTTGAAAGGTCAGAAGAAAACCAGGCCCTCCTTAATGAAATGATCAAGGATAAGGAGCCAAAGGATTTTAAATCTTCTAAAAAGGATGAAGAAAAGGCAGATTTTTCTGATGAATTTATCAAGGATCAATTTAACATAGGTTCTGCAGAATTTACAGGCAATATCTACCTGGAAGATAAGAAAAAGGACAATGATAGGCACCTAATCCTCTTAAATGCTGATAAGGAAGGCTACCACACAAGTGATGAATTTATAGAAGACTTCTACGGCAAAAGCATCTACCCAGAAGCTAAGGTCAGAGCCCTAGAAGAAAAAGTAGCCAAGGGAGTCCATGCTGGCAAGAGCCTTTATTTTACAAAAGGAATCTACAAGGATAGCCCAAATGCCAGGTTTTATAAGAAAAATAGGGATGAAGTTTACGAAAAAAACAAGGCCTATATAGAAAAAAACCTAGCAATTAACAACCGTTCGATTAAGGAACTTGCCCAGACTATAAAAAATTCTATAGCTAATTATGAAGATTTTTCAGAAATTTCTAAATCCTACGGCATGGTTGATTCTACCAAGGCCTGGAGGGCAGCCGTCCTAAAGGATTTTAATATCTTTGACAATATGGAAAATGACGATGTATCTAGTTTTAAGGTGGACTTGCTCCTAGATTCATCGGCCAGTCAAAATAAAAGGCAAGAGATAATAGCCAACCAAGCCTACATCATAGAAAATGCCATGGATGAGGTTGGTATTCCAATTAGGGTCTTGTCTTATTCGACCCTAAGAGATCACACAGTCTTTAATATTTTTAGGGACTATAATGAAAAACACAAAAACAATGAGATTTATAAATACTTTGCCTCAGGATCAAATAGGGATGGCCTAGCCTTTAAGCTTTTAAATGAGCTAATAGATAAGACTAAGGACAATGAAAAGCACATCCTAATAGTCCTTTCAGATGGCAAACCAAACGATGAGAAGGCAAATATAAATACAGTTAAGCTCCTTCAAAAAAACCAATATGTGGGAGAACTTGCCGTAAATGACACAGCCAAGGAGATTAGAAATATCAAAAACGATGAAGTATCAGTCCTTGGAGTCTTTACCGGCGAAGATGAAGATTTAGAAAATGCCAAGCTAATCTATGGGGCAGATTTTTGTAAGATAAGTAGCCTAGAAAACTTCTCTAAGGTCGTATCAATCTTTATAAAAAATACAATAATGAAAATGTAAAAAGAGCTAGGGCCTAGCTTTCCAAGAGTTAATCTCAGGAAAGCTAAAGCTTTAGCTCTTTTTTAATATCTTTGTTTTCTTTTTTTCTTGGCTACTCTTTTTTCTTTTTCCCTTCTTCCAAATAGCTTATGATAAATGTGATTTACAAGTTCCATAACTTCTGGAATTCTAGCTAGTAAAATAAGCAATACATAGACAAATCCTGCCACAATAATTGCCACAAAAAGAGCTATAATATGGCTTATTTTGCCTGCAAGTCCTGAATAGGTAAGCATGGCAAGAAATGCCATTATGCATGTAGCAAGGATAATCTTGCCTAGGGATATGGCAGCCTGTCTAAAGTTAAAGGCTCCAAAATTGTCCCTAAACTTATAAAGCATAAAGGCTGATCCTATGGCAGTTGATAAAACTGTTGCATAGGCAAGTCCCTCTAGATCAAAAAACTTAATTAGTATAAAGTTTAGGATAATATTTAAAAATTGTTGCATAACTACAATTATAACTGGTGTCTTGCTATCGCCAACCGCATAAAATCCCCTATCCACCACATCTGACAAAGATTGGAAAATTATATAAGGTGAGTAGGCTGTAAGCAAACTTGCAACTATAGCTGTATCATCGCTTGTAAAGGCATTTCTTTCAAAAACAAGCTCTATTATTGGTCTAGATAGAACCATCATTCCGATTGTCGCTGGTATTACTAGACTCATAGTAGTAACTACTGCAGATGATATTTCCCCCTTCATCTGCTCAAACTCACCAGATTGGCCAAGGCTTGCAATCTTTGGAAAGATAGCTGTAGTTACAGAAACTGTAATTACACCTGTGATTAGGGTAAGCATGGTCTTTGAGTAAAATAGCTTTGATATTGCAGCCTTACCAAAAAAGGCTGAAGCCATAGAGTTATCTGCAATTATTGAAAGCTCACCTGCTGCAGATGATATTATAATTGGGATTGATATGAGCATTAAGCTTCTTACATATTTATTATGAATATCAAATGTTCTCTTATGCTCATAACCAGCATCTCTAGCAGCTTTTGGAAATAGGATATACTGGAGGACATTTCCCAAAAGTGCCCCTATAATCAAAAGGTAAGGATTGCCAGTAATACCGGTTAGGATGGTGAAAATTATTATAATCACATTCATCAATATACCGGTTATGGCTGGGTCAAAGAAATTACCCTTTAGATTTAGATATCCCCTAAAGACTGCTGAATAAAGGTAAGCAAAGACAGCAAACATCATTATCCTGGTGTAATTTGTGGCAAGATCTAGCCACTCTCCCTCTAGGGATGGGCTTAAAATTTTTGAAAATGGTTTTGCAAAAATTATACCTAGGACTACTGCAATAAGGCCAAATCTCATCAAAATATTGAAAATATTTGATGTAAATTCCTCAGCGGCCGCTTCGCCCTCCTCATTTTTTGCCTTGTTATATATTGGTATGAAACCTGAAATAATACCGACTGCCACAAAGTTTGCTGCAACTACTGGCAGGGTATTGGCTGTTGTGTAAATGCTTTTTAGATCACTTGCCCCTATAAAGGACGCCATTACAGCCTCTCTAATAAATCCAAAGACTTTGGAGACTATGGTTATGATCATAAGCATGAGTGTTGTTTGTCCCATAAGAACCTCTCTTTATATCATATGTGTTATTATATCATTTAAGCTTATAAAGGACAAATATATGCTAAGATTTCCTCATTGACTCTATTTTTATTTTTTCATCTGCAATTGATAAGCTAGATAGGTTATGGCTTACCAGAAGGATGGTCTTATTCTTACTGGCCTTTTTTATTGACTTAAGTATTGTCGCCTCGTTTAAGATATCAAGATTAGATGTCGGTTCGTCAAAAAGCATAAGGTCTGCATCATGGAGAAAGGCCCTGGCTATTCCAATTCTTTGCCTTTCTCCAGCTGAAAAGCTATCTCCAAGCTCTCCTGCCAAAGTGTCATAGCCATCAGGGAGAGATTCTATAAATTCATGGATTGAAGCTTTTTTAGCAGCTTGTTTTATTTCTTCATCACTTGCCCCAATTTTTCCAATTCTTATATTATCTTTTAGGCTGATATTGAATATATGAGTATCTTGACCCAAGAGAGCTTGCATTTGCCTTAAGTTTTTGCTTGGGATATTTTGTATATTTTCTTCATTTATTTCTATCTTTCCAGAATCAACATCCCAAAATCTCATCAATAACCTAAGTAGAGTTGACTTACCTGAGCCGCTTTTACCATATATAGCCAAAATTTTATTTTTCGGTATATCCAAAGATAAGCCTTCTATAATTTTTTCATCTTTGTAAGCAAAGGAAATATCAGAAATACTTGCGCTTTCAAATTTTTCCATGTCTAAATATCCTTCGACTTCTTTTACAAGGGGATCTTCTTCTAAGAGGTCTAAAATCCTATCACCACTAGCAAGGGTGTGGGATAAGATATTGCCTAGGTTTGATAGGGCTACAAAAGGTCCAAAGCTTGAAAACATAGCAAGGACTGGAATAACAACTCCCTTTATGTCTATGATTTTATTTTGAAATAGGTAGACTGATAAAATTAACATCAAAAAGCTAAAAACTAAGATCAAAGCCCCTATCATAGCTTCTGATTTTGATTTTAATATATCGAGTTTGTTGGCAGTTTTTCTTAGAGACCTGGATTTATTTCTTAGGGTCTTTAGCTTAGAATCCCTAAGGTCAAATTGCTTTACCTCGTCTATATTTCTGATTGTTTCAAGAACAAAGGAATTTAAGTCTCCATTTTTATTTCTTAGATTAAGCCCTAGTTCAGAATTTTTTCTGCTAATAAAATATGGACAAAGGACGCCAAGACTTAGGTAGGCCATTAAGGCAAGGAGGGCTTGGTAGATTGAAAAGCTCCCTATAAATATTTCCATAAATATCATATACAAAATCGCTATGGCTATTGGGGAAATGGTATGGGCATAAAATACCTCCAAAAGCTCTATATCTGATGTAATAAGACTTATAAGATTGCCCCTATCCTTGCCTGATAGTTTTGCAGGAGCTAGGCTTCTCATTTTCTTAAAAACTAAGTGCCTTATCTTTGCTAAAATTTTAAAGGCCAGGTAATGATTGGCGTATTGCTCTATATAGTGGAAAATCCCCCTTAAGATTGCAATAGTAAACATTAGCTTGATAAAGAAAATATTCCTACCATCATTATTTATATTAGCTAAAAGACCGTATCCTGCAAAAATCGTGACAAAACTTGCACACAAATGACCAAGCGTTCCAATAAAGGCTGCTATAAACATATATATTTTTAGGTCCCCTACAAGGCCAATCATATTTTTCATGACCACAAGACCACTTCTTCTATTTTTCATTTCCTACCCCCTTAGCGTAAGAGCAAAGCTCTTCTTGCTTATCAAAGATATTTTTATAAGGCTCACAAGACTTATAAAGACTTTCATGGTCACCACTTGCCTTAATTTCTCCATCTTCGAGAAAATAAATTATATCGCTATCTACAAGATTTATAAGCTTGTGTGAGATGATAAGGACTGATTTTTCCTCGGCAAGCTTTCTTATCACTTTCATTATCTCTCTTTCATTTTCCCCATCTATATTACTTGTTGCCTCATCAAAGATATATAACTTAGCCTTAAAAAGTAGAGCCCTAGCAAGGGCTAGTCTTTGCCTTTGACCTCCTGATAGGTTTGAAGCTTCTTCTAAAATAGGAGTATCAAGACCTGAAAGGCCTTCAAAAAATTCATACAAATTAACTCTTTTGAGGGCCCCTATAATATCTTCATCGCTTAGAGCAGGATTCGCTATAGATAAATTTTCCCTGACATTTCCCTTAAAAAGTCTTGCATTAAAATCTATATTTACAATGTTTTTATTGAGATTGTCTGGAATATAAAAAGTTTTTTCTATATCATTTAGTAGAATTTCCCCACTATAAGTAAGCTTTGAATCTTTTATTAGCCTAGCTATAGTTGATTTTCCAGAACCACTGACTCCAACTAGACTTGTTAGCTGATTTGGCCTTATATCAAAACTTATATTATCCAGAATTTCCCTCTTATCGTCATAAGAAAAACTCACATTTTTAAAAGATATACCAAGCTTATCTTCCTTTATTATTTCTTTGCCAACTTCCTCACTATCGCTATCTATAAGGGCCATCAGCTTATTAGAAGCTGCTATACCATTCATAGCTATATGGAAAAATGACCCTAACAACCTAAGAGGTAGGAAAAATTCTGCCGCTAGTAGGATTATAAAAGTAAGACCAAATATATTTATAGAATTTTTTGAAAATTCCAAGATAGCAATGCCAATGCCTGCAGCTGTCCCACCATAGGCTATTATATCCATTATGGATGTGGAATTAAGCTGCATGAGTAGGACTTTCATGGTAGCTTTCCTAAATTTTTCTGCAAAGTCATCCATCAAATTTTGTCTAGACTCATCTGCATCATAGATTTTTAATTCAGTAAGGCCTTCTAGGTTTTCTAGAAAAATATCGGCTAAGTTGGTATAAGATGTCCAGTAAGAACCTAATAATTTTTTGGCTATCTTTTGTACCAGAATTATTGATACGGGAATAAGTGGCAGGCACAAAATCATGCAAAGCGCTGCATCTATGCTTATGTATCCTATAAATATGAAGATAATAAAAGCTGCCAGGAAGCTATAATAAAGTTGAGGCAAGTAGGATGTAAAATATATTTCTAGCTGGTCTACTCCCTCTACAGATAATTGTAAAAGCGATGATGTTGATAGTTTATCCCTATAATTTATCCTATCATCCATCATTTTCTCAAAAATTATCTTTCTCATCTTCTCTTTGATAGCCTTAGTAGAAATAAAGGCTATGCGGCTTGCCATATATTGACTAAAAAGTTTTATAGATATGAGCAAAAATCCAAATAAAACTATTTGCCAAAGAGATATTTCTTCAAGTCTGTTTCTTAAAAGACAGGAAAGAGTCTGGCTAAAGATTGAGACTATTCCGATTTGCATGAGCAAGGACAAGATTCTAAAAAATAAATTCCAATAGAGGTATTTTTTTGATCCTTGCAAGATTTTCATAAGTTTCTTATTAATCATATGCTTTCCTTTATATATTGATTTACAAGGTTCTTTGAATATCGAACATTGTTCATTTTTATTTTATCATATTTTTAAAAAGCCTGCAATTGATTTTCACTATCAGATTTTTCAAGGAATTCTTATAATTTTGACCAATAAAAAATGACAGGCAAAGTTAATGTCTTTGCCTGTCATTTATAATAATTTTTAGTCTTCTTTTGTTACTTGTAATTTGCTATCATCTGGCCTATCTTCAACTGGGATATTGGTATTATCTGCTGGAGATTTGAAGATTGATTCTTTAGAGAAGGCTAGTACTGCCTTGCCGCTCTTTCTATTATCAACTACTGTACCAGGACCGCCTACACAGCCTCCCATACAAGCCATTCCTTCGATTAGCTTGCCATTCATCTTGCCAAGTTTAGCCATTCTTGCCAGTTTGACACAGTCAGCTAGACCTTCTGCATTTTCCATTTCTACTTTTACATCAGGATCTATTTCGTGGATTCTCTTTTCAACTGCCTTAGCTACTCCACCGCTTACTGCGTAGTATCTACCTGTTTCTGAAGCATCCATGATTTCATCTTCTACTTCTATCTCAGCTGGCTCAATACCTTTGGCAAGGAGCATTCCTAGAAGCTCTTCGTAGGTTATTACAAAGTCTATTACCTCAGCTACTTCTGGTTCTAGGGCTTCAAGCTTTTTAGAAATACATGGTCCTATGAATACTACTTCGCAATTTGGATCACGTTTTTTCATTTGCTTACCTGAGTAGATCATTGGTGTTGATGATTCTGAAATCTTGTCGTTAATGTCTGGGAAGTTCTTCCTTACCATAAGTTTCCAAGAGAAGCAGCAGGATGTACCCATAAATGGAATCTTGCCTGTTGGTACAGATTCTAAGAATTCGTGTGCTTCGTTCATGGTTGTAAGGTCAGCACCAAGTCCTACTTCTATCATATCATCAAAGCCTAGCATTTTAACAGCTTCTCTAATTTGTTTTGGGCTTACATTTGCTCCAAATTGACCTACGAAGGATGGAGCTACTATTGCATATACTTTTCTATCTGATTGGAGGGATTTTATTAATTGATAAATTTCTCCCTTATCTGAGATGGCACCAAATGGGCAGGTTATGATACATCTACCACAAGCTACACACTTATTTTCATCTATTGATGCACGACCTAGTTCGTCTGATTTAATTGCCTTAACACCACAAGATTCTGCACAAGGTCTCTTTTGGTGGTTGATTGCATTATATGGACAAGCATCCACGCACTTGCCGCATTTGATACACTTATCTTGGTCAATTACAGCACCCTTTGCTGAATAGCTGACTGCGTTTTTAGGGCAGACATTTACACATGGGTGGCCTATACAAGCGTGACATTGGTCTGTAACTGTTACCTTGTTTTCTGGACAAGCTTCGCAAGCAATTTTGATAACTTGTACTAAAGGTGGGTGGTAGATTCTTCTGTCGACATCCATTCCATCTAGGCCTGCTGTTATGGCTTCTGTCTTGTCAGCTGTCCTTGCATCAAGACCTATACACATCCTTAGTCTCTCGCCCATTACAGCTCTTTCTCTAAAGATATTTTCCCTGTAAGATGCTTCCTCACCTGGAAGTATGTTATAAACTTCTAGTCCAATATCTGTTAGTGGCCTATTTTCGTAGGCAATTTTTGCAACTGCCTCAAAAGCCATCCTTCTTATGTTTAATATATCTATGTACGATTCTTTCATTATTACCTCAACTACTTATTTTTTACTTATTCTTTGCTTTTTTCTTAGCCTTCCTATCAACATTGATAGTGCTATACATCTTATCCATCAATACTTCTGGTTTTGCTTTTGTTATGTATTCGTCATCAATTTTGACAATTGGTGATAATCTTTTTGAATCTTCAACTTCATCCATTATGTTTGCGTAGATTATTTCAATCTCTGGAGCATTACCTAGATCATCTACTTCGTAAGCAACTTCCACATCCCTTTTTACTATTTCAGCTGAATCATGTAAATATTCATTGCCGTGGGCAGTACACCTAGCACATGAGCATATAGTTACCTTCATTTTATTCTCCTTTTTATTTAGTCCTACTATGATTGTAACAAATTTAACACTTTATTTCAATATGGATTTGCATTTTATTCTAAATTTATATTAATGATAAAGGTAGAACCCACTCCCAGAGTGCTTTCTAAACTTATATCCATTTCTAAATAATCTGCTATATGTTTGACTATAGATAGGCCAAGACCAGTTGATTTTACCTTCCTGTCCCTAGACTTATCTACCACATAAAATCTTTCAAAGACTCTTTTGATGTCAGAATTTGCAATCCCTATTCCTGTGTCCCTTATACAAAGCTTTATAGAGCTTGCTTCGAGGATTGAATATATTTCAATTTCTCCGCCTTCCTTATTATATTTGATGGCATTTTCGTAAATATTTGATAAGAGGTCGACAAATAAAGATTTCTGGCTATAAATTTTAAAATTATCTAGGCGGTTTATTACTTTTATGGCCTTTTTATCAGATGCATTGGCAAATTTTTTGATTATTGTATCCATTTCATCTTTTAAATCTATCGGACTCTTGCTTAGTTCAAAGTCTCTCTCATCTAGCCTTGATATTTTTAGGATATCATCAATTATTTCTAAGAGTCTATTACCTTCTTCATAAATAATCTGAGCAAATTCTCTTATGTCTTTGTCTTTAGCTAGGCCTGTAGCAATCAGCTCTGCATAGCCATTTATTGATGTAAGTGGGCTTTTTAGTTCGTGGGTGACATTGCCAGAAAATTCCCTTCTCATTAGCTCTGCCTTCCTGGTTTCCGAATAATCTATGACTATGACTACAAAGCCCATCTTCCAGTCCTCGTTTATCGGGTCTATAAATAATTTTAGATGGTAATTATTTACGTCTATAGATAGGGATCTGGACTTAGATGTAAGCTTTACTTCCCTTACGGCAAGGAGGTAATCTTTTTTGTTGATTAGATTTTCTAGATGGACACTCTCATCCTTATTTAGGAAGGTCTTGGCAGATTCATTCATCATATCTACCTTGCCCTTGCTATCAAAAATGATAAATCCTTCTTCCATGTTTGATGTCATAGCCTTAAGCTGGTCAATCTTTCTTTCTAACATGGAGACTTTTTTTTCTAGTCTAACATTTTTATTTAATAAATTTCTATAAATCTTGCCCACATCTTCAAAATCATCGCCTATGTCTTTGAAATCATAATATTTATTGAAATCACTGACCTTGCTTGCATAGCTATCAAGTTTTTTATCTATAAAGAGGTGCGAACTAATTAAAATTGCAAGACTTCCTAGATAAAATATTAAGATATTTATGTAATCTTTGCTATATAAAGCTACAACCACAGCTAGGATGCTAGCTATGGTTGCTGATGTGATTAGGGATTTTTTAGTTAACTTTTTCATATTTCTCCAAATTTATAACCGAGATTTCTTACTGTCTTTATATATTTTCCCGCATCCTTTAGCTTGCTTCTTAAGCTTGCTATATGGACATCTACGGTTCTTGTTTCTCCTTGGTAGTCATAGCCCCAGATTTTTATTAGAAAATCATCCCTGGTTATGACATTACTTAAGTTGTTCATAAATAAATTTAGCATTTCAAATTCTTTGTAGGTTAGGTCAATTTTTTCCCCATCGACCTTGACCGTACGTTTTTTTGTGTTAATGCTTATGTTTTTGTAGTTGATATGGTCGGTATCTTTTTTGTTTGACCTTCTTAGGACTGCCTTGACCCTACTTAAAAGTTCTAGGATTGAAAAAGGCTTACTTATATAGTCATCTGCCCCACTTTCTAGGCCTAGGACCTTATCAAATTCATCGGTCTTGGCTGTAAGTATTATTACTGGCAGGTCAGAAAATTCTCTTATTTCCTTTAAAATTTCTATCCCGTCCTTGCCTGGCAGCATTAGGTCAAGAAGTAATAAATCGCAAGGCTTATCCCTTATGATATCTACTATATCGATTCCATCCTCAAAGGTCTTTAGCTCATAGCCCTTCTCACCCAGGGCGTAGGCTACTAAATTTCTTATTGCCTTGTCATCTTCAACTACATATATCATTTATAACCTCGTTGCTAATTCTGCTACTCTTCTTAGCCTATCTCCTAATCTTTCAAAGTATTTGAATAAGAGGATTTTATTTGACAATTCCACCGCTCCTATCTTATCGTCTTTGTTTAGTTTTGCTGTATAATTTATAGCATCTACAAATAATTTGTTGTTTATTTGGTCTTTTTCTATGGTTTTATGGGCTAGGTCCTTATCATCATTTACAAAAGCATTCATAGAATCAAGAGCCATTTTCTTTTCATTGGCTATGAATTCTTTTAAAAAGTTTGTCTCTTCTTCTGTAAGGTCGTATTCTTTTAGGATGGTCGCTGCCGATGTGAGATGGCTTGCTATTCTTTTTTGACTTGAGGCAAGCTTTATTTCCATTTGCAAAAACCTTAAATCGCTTGCTACCGGTTGCTGGAGGGCAAGGAGCTCAAAGCAGAAATTTTCTACCCCGCTTGCTCCCCTTCTAATATCATCGTAAAGCTCTATTACATGGTCTAAATTTTCTTTATTCTTGCTTTCCAAATATAGGTCAAATCTATCATAGGATATTAATATTAGCTGGTTGACCTTGCTTGACATTTCCTTGATTGAGTCTAGGTCGTTTATAAATCTACTTCTCATCATATCATCCAAACCTTCCTGTGATATAATCTTCAGTCCTCTTATCAGCTGGGTTTTCAAAGATTTTTTTTGTATCATCCATCTCTATAACTTCTCCTGTTAGGAAGAAGGCTGTTTGGTCAGAAATCCTCGCTGCCTGTTGCATGTTGTGGGTTACTATTACTATAGTGTAATTTTCTTTTAGCTGATCCATTAGCTCTTCTATGGCTGCTGTTGATATTGGATCTAGGGCACTTGTTGGCTCATCCATTAGAATTATTTCAGGATTTACTGATAGGGTCCTTGCTATACATATCCTTTGCTGCTGGCCACCTGATAGTGATAGGGCATTTTGCTTAAGCTTATCCTTTACCTCATCCCAAATTGCTGCAGATTTTAGGGATTTTTCTACGATTTCATCAAGACTATCCTTATCTCTGATTCCACTTATTTTTGGCCCGTATGTTATATTGTCATAGATTGATTTTGAAAAAGGGTTTGGTGATTGGAAGACCATGCCTACATTTCTACGAAGGGAGACGACATCCACATCTTTTTTGTAAATATCCTGCCCCTCTATTTCTATTAAACCTTCTATTTTACACGAATCAACAAGGTCATTCATCCTATTAAAGCATTTTAGGGTTGTAGACTTGCCACAGCCAGAGGGGCCTATGAAGGCTGTTACCTTGCCTTTTTTGATATCCATATTTATATTTTTTAAGGCCATGAAGTCGTCATACCATAGCTTTAGGTCCTTTACAAGGATTGATGTGCCCATGTCTTCGACTATCCTTTCCTTAAAAATTGATTTGTTTGATTTATTTATATCTTTTATTTCTTGATCTATATCTTTTTTACGAGACTTTTCTTTTATCTTTTCCATTTTATTCTCCTAAGCTTTGACTATTTTCTTGCTTATTTTTGCAGATAGGAAGTTTATTATCACTACAAAAACAAGTAGTAGGACCGCTGTGGCATAGGCTTCTTTTACATGCAGTCCCTCGCTTGATAGGACATACATGTGCACTGCCATAGTTCTTGCTGAGTCAAATAAACTTTTTGGTATTTCTGGGTGGGTTCCCATTGTATAGATTAGGGCTGCAGATTCTCCTACTATTCTTCCTGTTGATAGGAATATTCCCCCAAGTATTCCATCCATGGCATCTGGAAGTATTACCTTAAAGATAGTCTGGATTTTTGTTGCTCCTAGGGCTAGGGATGCGTGAGCCTGTAGGGGATTTACTGTAAGGATTGCCTCTTCTGTGGTCCTTATGATTGTAGGTAGGACCATGATGGCCGCTGTCAAACATCCTGCTAGGAGAGAATATTGCATTCCAAGGCCAAGACCAGTACTTGTTACAAAAAATAGGTAGCCAAATAAGCCATAAACTATAGATGGGATTGATGATAGGATTTCTGTTGAAAACCTAACTGCCTTTATTAAAAATTTGTTTTTTGCGTAATTTGATAGATAAATTGCCGTAAAGATTCCTACTGGTAGGGATACAAGTAGGGTTATTATAATTGTCATAAGGGTTGCTATCAAGGAAGGCATGATTGAGACATTTTCTGATGTGTATTTCAGAGAGAAAAGTCCCGGCGATATATTAGGTATGCCTTCAAATAGGATATAGGCGATGATGATTCCCGATACAGCATAGCCTAGGGTTGTTAGGGTCATGATTAGACCTTTAAATAATTTACTCATCTTAGCTCCTAAAATTTGCTTTCTGTTTTATTTCGTATGATATTAAATAATATGTTTATGATCAGGATAAAGCAAAAGAGGACCATGCCTGTAGCTATTAGGGCCTGCCTGTGCATACCTGATGCATAACCCATCTCTAGTACTATGTTTGTTGTTAGGGTTCTTGCTCCCTTTAGGAGGGATGTTGGCATCATAGGCTGGTTACCTATGACTAGGTAGACTGCCATGGTTTCACCTATGGCTCTGCCTATGGCAAGGATTATTGATGAAAATATTCCTGATTTGGCATATGGCACTAGGACCTTGGCAATGGTCTCTTCCTTGCTTGCTCCAAGGGCAAGGGATCCTGTCATAAAGGTCTTTGGCACCTGCCTTAGGGAGTTTTCTGAGATATTTACCATAGTCGGTAGGATCATGATAGCAAGGAGGAGGGATGCTGTGAGCATGTTCATACCACTTTTTACTCCAAATATATCCTTAACTAAAGGCACTAGAACCATCATAGCAAAGAAACCATATACTACTGATGGGATTGCTGCCATGAGGTTGATAAGTGACTTGAGCGAGCCGTATGATTTTTTGGAATAATAGGCCATAAAGATTGATATGGCTAGGCCAAAGGGTACTGCTATTAATGTTGATACTAAGGTTACGATAAGAGATCCTACTATCATTGGTTTTATACCAAATTTTGGATTGCCTGCAGTTGGTTTCCAAGTTGAGCCTGTGATGAATTTTAAAAGTCCGTATTCATTTACAAACTTCATACCCTCAGAAAATATGAAGAATATGATAAGTAAGATAAGAAATACGGACATCACTGCAGACAAGAGGAAAATTATCTCGCCGATTTTTTCCCTTATCTTTTCCATTTTACTTTCCTAATTCGCTTGTATTTGTGATTTCGCCCTTAAAGATTTGCTTTAATTGGTCTATGGTCAAATTTTCAAGCTTACTGTCTTTATTTACTATTACGGCTATACCATCTGTAGCTATTACCTCCACGGCTAGCTTGTCTTTTTCTTCATCTTTTAGTTCACGAGATGCCATTGCTATGTCAGCTGCCCCATCTATTACTGCTTCGATTCCTGCAGATGATCCAGTTGATTGGATTTCGATATTGGCTTCTGGATTTAGTTCCTTATATTTTTCTACCATTTTTTCCATAAGTGGGGTTACTGAGGTAGAACCTGCTACTGTGAGTGTTCCCTTAGCACCACTTGCCTGGTATTTTTCAGAATCCTTAAGTGGGACATAGCCTTCTTCTAGGCTTAGGGCTTGGGCATCTTCGCTTATTACAAATTTAAGGAAGTCTTTGGCAAGGTCTGATAATTCAGCTTCTTTGTAGGCAAGGTTAAATGGTCTAGAAATCTTATATTCGCCAGAAGCTATGTTTTCTTCTGTAGCCTCGACTCCTTCTACCTTAACAGCCTTAACTGTATCATTTAGAGAACCTAATGAGATATAGCCAATTGCTCCTTCATCGCCAGCTACTGTTTGCATAACAGCATTGGTAGAGTTTTGAACTACTGCGGCAAGGGTAGTCATGTCTTCTTTCTCGCCGTCTACTTCTTCTTCAAGGCCGACTAGCTCTATGAAGGCACCTCTTGTACCTGAGCCATCTTCTCTAGAAACTACAGTAAATTCGTAATCAGCTGCATCTGTCTTGCTTGCTGCTTCTTCCTTTGCTGGTTTCTCTGTAGCTGTTTCTGTTTTTGTTTCTTCTTTTGCCTGATCACCATTTCCGCATCCTGCAAGGATAAGACCTAGTGAAAGTGTTGCTGCTAAAATTTTTTTATTTGTAATTTTCATTTTTAACTCCTTAAAAGTTTTTCTTTCGATATCTATAATACTAGGCCAATACTAAATCCGTTTTAAGGTTATGTAAAATCTATGTAAAATCTAAAAATCCCCACAAAAAAAGACCATTTTACTGGTCTCTTTTAAAAAATTTAGCCTTCTAAGACTTCTTCAAGAGTTGATCCTTGCTTCTTATCTGCATCTGTTTCAGGAATCATTACATTCATCAAAATTGATGTGAGAGCAGCAAGGACTACTGGAGAAACCCCGATTGCATTTTTAAGAGCCTCTGGCATAAATGTTATGCCTGCAGATTCAGCTGTTGTAACTATGGTTGTAAAACCAAAGCCAATAGCAATTGCAATTCCTACTATAGAAGTGTTTCTCACTGTAAGTGGTTGTTCGGTTATCATCCTGATACCATTCATAGTGATGGCTGCAAATACTGAAAGGGTTGCGCCTCCTACTACTGGAGCTGGGATTGTTGTAAGTAGGGATGATATTTTTGGCATAAAGCCTGCTATAAGAATTATGAGTCCTGCTTGGAAAAATACCCTTCTATTTATAACCTTATTTACTGAAACAATACCAACGTTTTGTGAAAATGTAGCTGTTGGAAGACATCCTATAAAGGCACCTATAACATTTGCCACACCAAAACCTACAATTCCTCCCCTAAGCTCATCATCTGTTGGGTTTCTATCCATTCCTCCGATGGTGGTTGATGACATATCTCCAATTCCTTCTATACATGTAACCATAAAGATGATTACAAAGGAAATTATGGCTGATGGTTCAAATTTTATGCCAAAGTGAAGTGGTGCTGCTACTGATAACCAACCTGCTTCCCTAACTGGTGATAGGTCTACCATATCAAAGAAAAATGCTATGATATAGCCAACAACCATGGCAAATAATACTGAAGCAAGTTTAGTAATGCCCTTGCCAAAGTGGTTAAGACCAACATTTACAAGAAGGGTGATTATACCAACAAGCCAATATTGCCATGCTCCCCAACCTGGGGCCATAACTGATCCTGCTCCACCCATATTTGTAATAGCAACTGGATATAGGGTAAGGCCTATAGCCAAAACTACAGTTCCTGATACAAGAGGTGGGAAAAATGGTGTTATATATTTGAGGGCAAGACCGAACACTATAGAAACAATAGCTCCTATTAATTGACTTCCTAAAACTACGGCCACAATTCCTTCGGGACCTAGTGATTCAAATTGACCACAAAGGGCAATCATGGTTGGTACATATGGGAAGGCTACACCATAAATCATAGGTAATTTACTACCCAAAATCCCTATTGGATAAAGCATCAAAAATGAAGTGAGGGCTGATCCTATAAGGGCCATCTGTACAAGTATAATGCTATCAGCGTGACTTAGGCCTGCTGCATCAGCAAAGATCAAAGCAGGTGCTACACAACCTGCAATCATTGCGATTACGTGTTGTAAAGCTAGTGGGAAGGCTTCTTTGAAAGAAACTTTGCCTTCAAATTGAAACAATTCTTTAAATTTACTTTCCATTTTCTCTCCTATTTTATTTTGGACAAAGAAAAAGCCACCTACAGGTGACAAGCTTATTCATTTATCCTAGTTCTTTTTTTGAAATGGCTAGTATAAGTATGTATAAATCAAAAAATTTATTTCTACCATTTCTAGATAAGTTATACAGTTAAAATCCCTTAAGTCAAGTTATTTATAAACCTTATTTTTTATAGTAATTTCGAAAGAAAATTTTAGTTTTGTACAATTTTTATTTTCCTATAAAAGAAGTAAAATAGAAGAATAATAGCGAAAAATAGAAGATGGAGAATTAATAATGAAATTAGTAATACCAGAAGCCTACAAGTCAAACGAGGACCTTTACAGGACTCAAGTTTTAATAAAGGAAATAAAAGATTATTTTCAAATCAACCTAGCCAATAACCTAAATTTAAAAAGGGTATCGGCTCCCCTATTTGTATCAAGCAAATCAGGCCTAAATGACAACCTAAATGGCGTAGAAAAACCAGTATCATTTAACTTGCCAGAGGCTGATAACGAAGAAATGGAAATTGTCCATTCCCTAGCCAAATGGAAAAGATACGCCCTCATGGAATATAAATTTAAAACCCACGAAGGCCTCTACACAGACATGAACGCCATTAGAGCATGCGAAGAGCCTGATAATACCCATTCCTTTTATGTAGACCAATGGGATTGGGAAAAAATAATTAATAAAGAAGATAGGAATGAAGAATATTTAAAACAAACAGTAGAAATCATCTACAGGACCATGAAAAGTCTTGATGAATATCTTTGTGGTCTAATACCTACAAGAAGCAAACTTCTAACAGATCAAATTAGGTTTATTACCAGCCAAGAGCTTCTCGATATGTATCCTGACAAGGATCCCAAAGAAAGAGAAATACTAGCAGCAAAAGAATTTGGTTCAATATTCTTATTGCAGATAGGTTCTCTCTTATCAAATGGTGAAAAACACGATGGCAGGGCCCCAGACTATGATGATTGGCTCCTAAATGGAGATATAATCGTCTACAACCCAGTCCTTGACGATGCCCTAGAGCTATCATCAATGGGAATCAGGGTAGATAGCCATAGGCTTAATGAACAATTAAAACAATCAGGCAACCTTGATAGGCTCAAATACGACTATCACAGGCTCCTCCTTGATGACAAGCTCCCACAAACTATAGGTGGAGGAATCGGTCAATCAAGGCTTTGTATGTTCTTCTTACAAAAGGCTCACATTGGAGAAGTCCAAGTATCCTACTGGCCAGATAGTCAAAGAAGGACACTCGCCAACAAAGGAATCCAATTACTATAAAAAAATCGCTTAAAAGGCTCTTGCCTTCTAAGCGATTTTTAATTTTCTCGCAAATATTCTTTAATCTCTGCTATAAAAAGATCACCATACTGTATTAGTTTTTTCTCTCCGACTCCCTTTATCCTTAGGAATTCTTCCTCTGTCTTTGGCTTATTTATAGCCATGTCCTTTAGGGATTGGTCGGAAAATATTATAAATGGTGGGATTTTTCTTTGTTTTGAAAGCTCTAATCTTAGGCTTCTGAGCCTTTCAAATAGGTCTTCTTGGTCGGCATTTGCTAGATCCATTGACTTGTGCTTTTTGCTGGTTGATTTTTCTTCTTCTCTTTTTCTTATATAAAACTTATCTTTGGAAAATAAGATATCCTTTGATTTTTCTGTCAGGGCAAGGATTGGATAATCAAGACCATTGACCTTGATGTAGCCATATGCTAAAAGGGCTGCGACCATATCCTTGATTTCCTTTTGGCTGGTCTTGGCCATGATGCCAAAGGTTGAAATATTTTCTAAATTTTTCTCCCTTGAATTTTTATTTTTAGACCCCCTAAGGCAATCGACGACTGTATTTATCCCATATCTTTGGTCAAGCCTATAGATGCAGGATAGGATTTTTTGAGCATCAACAGTCTTATCGATTTTCTCGCTGGTCTCCAGGCAATTTGAGCAAAATCCACAGTCATTAATCGCATCTTGGCCAAAATATTCAAGTATATAAGACCTTAGGCACTTACTCGTATTTACATAATTTATGATAGTTTGGAGTTTTTCAAGCTGAATCCTCCTATAAGCCATATTATCAGTTTGGTTTATTAGGTGCTTATTTATGATTATATCTTGGGCTGAGTAGAGGAGGATACAGTCAGAGTTTTCCCCATCACGACCTGCCCTACCTGCCTCTTGGTAGTAGGATTCCATATCCTTTGGCATATTGTAATGAATTACAAAACGGACATTGGACTTATCTATCCCCATGCCAAAGGCATTTGTCGCTACGATTATATCTTTTTTATCAAAGATGAAGTCTTCCTGGGCCTTTTTTCTATCAAGCTCAGTCAGTCCTGCATGGTATTTGGTGGATTTTATGCCAAGAGCCCTAAGATTTCTATCTATATCATCGACTCTTTTTCTGGTAGATGCGTAGATTATGCCCGATTCATTTTCGTGATCTTTGAGATAGTCTCTCAAAAATTTGAGCTTTTCCTTGGGTTTTTTGATTTCAAACTTAAGGTTGGGCCTATCAAAACCTGTAATTTTGACAAAGGGATCCTTAAGTTTAAGATTTCTTATTATATCTTCTCTAACTTCTTTAGTGGCTGTGGCTGTAAAGGCTAGGATTTGTAGGTCATCACCTAGAATTTCGTAAAGCTCTGGTATTAACTTATAAGAAGGCCTAAAGTCATGGCCCCATTGGGATATGCAGTGGGCTTCATCAACTGCCACAAAACTTATGTTAATATCTTTTAAAAAGTCTCTAAAAAACTCATTTTCTAGCCTTTCTGGCGACACATATAATAGCTTTATTTCCCCATTTCTTACTTCTTTTAGGGTATTGACATAAGTCTCATAGTCCTGGCTTGAGTTTATAAAACACGCCCTTATCCCATCTTCCCTCAGGGCATCAACTTGGTCTTTCATTAAAGAAATTAAGGGAGAGATAACAATAGCTGTCCCATTCTTTATTAGTGCTGGCAACTGGTAGCAAATTGATTTGCCTCCACCGGTAGGTAGGACTCCGAGCACATCCCTTCCTTCTAGGATATTATTTATCAAATCCTCCTGGCCAGCCCTAAAGGAGTCATAGCCAAAGTATTTTTTTAGTTTGTCTAATATCTTTCCTGTCATATTTATCCTTAAAAAAATAATTAAGCCCTAGGACTTAATTATTTTCTTCATCACTATTTTCAATATTTGTATCATTTTGGTCTTCTGAGTCTGTTTGATCAGAATCTTCTTCAGATTCTTCTCTTTCTTTGTTTTCTCTTTCAGTCCTGTCGATGTTTTTCTCTAAGGCATTGTCTTTTGTTTTTTTAATCTTAGATTCATTTGTTAGGTACTCTTCATGTTCTAGCTTGGCTCCCTCGCCCCTATTAAAGACGATGTCACCAATTTTTGTTCTAAGGGTGACTTTATTTTTACCCTTATTTTCTGACTGGTAGCCATCTTTTATATTCCTATATGAAATATTGCCAAGAACGAAGTTACCCACTTCAAGATTTGCTGTAAGATCGTAGTTATCAATCTTATCCCTAGCATCTACTAAGATATCTCCTGTTTGAGTTTCAAAGTCTAGTCTGTTACCTAACTTGCTGTCAGTTATTTTTATATCACCTGTAGTAGTCTTAAGGATTGTGTTTGATATTTCACTCTTATCTAGGGAAATAGATCCTGATTCATTTGTGATAGAACCTTGGAAAAAGCCATTGTTTAAGCTAATATTTCCACTTCTTATCTTTAGGTCAAAGTTTTTAACTTCTAGGTCATCAATCTTTACATCACCTGCTCCAATTGAGCCCTTAATCTCTTCGATACCGCCTTCTGATGGCAAGAAAATCCTTACTATTGGAATTTTATCCTTCATGTAAAGATTTTTGCCCTCGATTTTGGACTTAAGTTTTAAAACTCCGCCCTCAAAGCTTACATCAAGCTTATAGGCATCATCTTCTCCCCTATATAATTGGGTGTATTCTATATAAGGATTTGTTGGTGACCTTTGGATTCTAACATCTGATGAACCAAGGTCAAAATCTATAGATTTGATTTGGTTTAAGTCAACCCTCATAATTCTTGATTGGTTGTAGGAATTTTCATCTATTTGACTGCTTGTAGAGGCATTTTTGATAGATGCATTCTTCCTTGAGCTAATCATAAATATTACAAGGCCTATAAGGATTACTGCAATTATCCCAAAAACTAAAGACCTCTTGTTAAGCTCATTTATACTCTTTAGAGGGTTAGGCAATTGAAATTCTGTATTGAATCTATTTTCCTTGTCTTTTTTACTTTCGAACTCTTCTTTTTTCTTATCTTCTATTAAATCTTCATCTATCTTTATCTTCTTATCGTCCACTGTCACCACCGCCTATATTTTGATTTACTAATATGCCAAAAGTCATTACAAATAGCCATCCCACGTAATAAAGGCTATTTGCTTTAACCATAAAATTTGCAAAAACTAATTCTAGTAGTTTTGAATTTATTTCTCCTCTTAGTAAATATTGTATCACAAAAACAAGAGAAAATACATTTATTAATGATATAAAAATCAAAAAAAATTGCTTTGTAACTACTAATTCATTTATTTTTATATAAAAATTTAAGATTAGGGTGAATATACTTATGAGGATTAGGTAGGCAAGAAATAATTCTTCTCTTACAAAAAATATAGAAGAGCCTATAAATATAAGGATTAGAAGAGCTTTTAACTCTTTAAATACATCTATTTTTATCAATATCTTACCTCCCATAAATAAAGCCCTGCTGGAGAAAGGGCTGGATTTGCTCTTTTTTTATTTTCTTTGTCAAAAAAGGCCCTAAATTCATCAAGACTTAACTTGCCTCTGGCAAGTTCTACTAGGCTACCTGACATTATCCTAACTTGGTTATGAAGAAATGAATTTGCCCTAAAAAATAAATTTAGCCTAGGAGCATCTTGACTAAAATAACAATCATCGATTGTCCTTATAGTATTTATCTTAAGGTCTGTATCTTCCTTCATAAAGAGCCTAAAATCATGGGTTCCTTTTAGGACATCAAGCCCCTCTTTTAACTTATCTAAATCAAGCCTATATGTTATATTTTCCATATAAAACCTGTATACTGGATGCATAAGACTATCTTGATAGATTACATACTTGTAGGTCTTATCTAGGCAAGAAAATCTAGCGTGGAAATTAAGGTCTACTTCCTTTGAAGAAAGGGCTAAAATATCATCAGGCAGATGAGCTTGGATATGGTAGGAAAAGGCCTTGGGATTTATATCAGATGCAGTTAGGAAATTAAAATAAAAACTCCTAGCATGTACTCCCCTATCTGTCCTTCCGCAAGCTATTATCCTGTTTTCTTCCCCACTTACCTTATTGACTGCCTTTTTTATTTCTTCTTCGATGGTTCTTACATCCTTTTGGTATTGAAATCCAGAAAAGCCTGACCCATCAAAGGCTACTTCCATCAGTACATTTTTTACCATACAAAATACATTACTATTATGATTAGACAAAAGATTGTAAAGCCAATTAGGCTTATCCAATCGATCTTTTTCATATGAATTTCATTTAATCTTGTGCGCTCTTCGCCTATCCTATAAAGCCTAGCTTCCATAGCTGTTGCAAGATCTCCTGATCTTTTTAGGGCATTTATAAACAAAGGCACAAGTAGTGGAACCATTGACACGGCCCTATCTATGATATTTCCACTTTCAAAGTCAGCTCCCCTTGCCATCTGGGCCATCTTTATCTTATTTGCTTCATCAAAGAGTGTTGGGATAAACCTTAGTGATATTGATATCATCATAGCAAGCTCTCCTGCTGGAAAACCAATCTTTTTAAGTGGTGAAAAGAGCTTTTCTAGACCATAGGTTAATTCCATTGGGCTTGTTGTGTAAGTTAGGACTGATGTTGATAAGATTATTAGGATTAGCCTTAAAATTGTAAAGGCAGTCCTATAGAGTCCTTCTTCAGTAAATTTAAGAGGTCCGACTGTAAAGATTACCTTGCCTGGTGTGGTTACAAGGTTAATTAGACCTGTTAGTACTATTATGAAAATTAAGGGCTTAAGGGACCTAAGGATTGACTTAAATGGTATCTTTGCAACTGCAAGCATAGCTATTAAAAGAATTACAAAGGGAATATAAGTGTAAAAGTCCTTAACAAAAAATATTGTAATTATATATAAAAATACCCCCACAATCTTAACTCTTGGGTCAAGCCTGTGGATGAAGGTATCAAAAGGTAGGTATTGTCCTATTGTAATATTAGCCATTCTTAGCTCCTAAGTGCTTGTAAAGTTCTTCTATCGCCTTATCAACTGTGTAAATTTTATCATCTACATCTGGATTTTTCTTCTTGTAGGCCCTCATAAATTTTGTAATTTGAGGTACATCAAGTCCGATTGATTCTAGGTCTACTTGGGTGAAGGTCTCAAAAGTTGACTTATCTGAGTAAACTTCTCCCTTGTTCATAACAATTACCCTATCAACATATTCTGCCACATCTTCCATAGAATGGCTAACTAATACTATCGAAAGCTCATCGTCATTATTGTATATATCTAGGATTTCAGAAAATATCTCATCTCGTCCTATAGGGTCAAGTCCTGCTGTAAGCTCATCTAGAACAAGGACCTTTGGATTCATCGAAAGGATTCCTGCGACGGCAACCCTTCTTTGCTGACCACCTGATATTTCAAAAGGTGATACATCCTTATAGGTCTCATAATCAAGGCCTACCTTAGCCATGGCAGATCTAACTCTCTTGTCAATCTCATCTTCCTTAAGGCCCATATTTTTAGGACCAAAGGCAATATCTTTGGCTATGGTTTCTTCAAATAGCTGGTTTTCTGGATATTGGAAGACTAGGCCAACCTTAAATCTGGCAGCCTTTCTCTTTGCCTTTTCCTTAGAATTTATTCCATCTATTATGACATCTCCATGACTTGGGATCAAAAGACCATTTAAAAGTTGGACTAGGGTTGACTTACCTGAGCCCGTTTGACCTATAAGGCCTATTATTTCTTTGCTATTTATCTCTAGGTTGATATCTTTTAGGGCATATACCTCATTTGGCAGGCCCTCGTTATAGATATAATCAACATCCTTTATTTCTATTTTCATATGCTTTCCAAAAACTCCTCAGCTGTAAGGGGTAGTCTATCAAATTTGACCCCTTTTTTTGAAAGTCCGTAAGCTACTTCTGTCACTTGTGGCACTGCTAGGCCTAGCTCTTTCATCTTATCTACTTGGGAGAAGACTTCTCTGCTTGTGCCCTCTAGGGCCTTTTTGCCCGAATCTAGGACTACTATCTTATCGGCAAGGACAGCCTCTTCCATGTAATGGGTAACGTAGATTATAGTTTTTTTGTAATCTTTATTTAAGCTTTGGATTAACTCAATTACATCCTTACGACCTTGGGGATCAAGCATGGCTGTTGGTTCATCAAAGATTATATAATCTGATAGCATGGCAATAACACCTGCAATTGATACCCTCTGCTTTTGGCCACCTGAGAGGTTGGATGGGTTTCTTTTCTTAAAGGCACTCATACCAACTAGGTCGATGGCCTTATCAACCCTTTGCCTAAGTTCAGGATGCTCTACCCTTAAATTTTCTGGCCCAAAGGCAACTTCTTCTTCGACAGTTGTGGCAACCATTTGGTTATCAGGGTTTTGAAATACCATTGAGCATTTTTTTCTTATCTCCCACTGGTTTTCTTCATTACTGACTATCCCATCGATACTTATTGTGCCTGCACTTGGCGAAATTTGAGCATTCAAGAGCTTGCCAAGGGTGGACTTGCCTGAGCCGTTGTGGCCCAAAATTGCTACAAAGTCCCCCTTTTCTATATCAATGGATATATTATCCAAAGCTGTCTTTCCTTCTGTTTCTTCGTCTATACCTGGGTAGGTATAGGTCACATTTTCAATTTTTATCATCTTTCTTCCTAATAAGACATAGCTGGACTGTTGCTTGTGCTTGATTCATATACAACTACCGGTAGGCCAAATGGTACCATTTCAAATAGCTTGGCTGCCATTGCTGGTGGCATATTTAGACAACCGTGGCTGCCGTTTGAAAAATAAATTCCACCACCAAAACCGCCTCTCCATGGAGCATCGTGGAATCCTTCTCCATCCCATCCTATTGGCATCCAATAAGATACTGGGGTTGCATACCTTCCACCATTCATATCTGCACCCTTGAGGGTTGTATTTCTTTGTTTAGATTGGATTGAACCTACACCTACGTTGGTTGCCCAGGTAGTGGATGTAGGTAGACCTGATACTATTGATGTTTCTAAAACTATGTTTCCATCTTGATAATACCACATATATTGTCTTGATAGGTCTACTTCTATATAGCTATCGCCTAAATCTCCACCATCTTCATATCTAGCATAGCCAGCCCTTTGATAAACTGGTTCTATCTCTCCAGATTTTCTAGTGTTGATTAGTTCATATACCTTATCTATTGTTGCTGCTTGGTCTAAGATAAAACCGTAAACTCCTGGATTTACAGTAATCTTTCCTATGCCAGTTGCAGAAAATGTTCTGTTTTTGCCATAGGTATTGGTTTTATCAGCTACTTCTTCAATAAATTTAGCAAGTCTATCATAGTTTAATTCAAAGCTTGTTCCATTTGTATCAAACATATCGACAAGTTCTTGTCCTTCAAGCTTTATGTCAAATCCATTGAAGTTGAATTTTACTTTTAAACCCTCTATTGTCTTTCCATCTGCTAATAATTTTTCTAATTCTTTTGAATTATTTTTAACTTGAGGATTGATATAATCACTATCATCTAGGACTATTTCTTCCTTGTGAGAATAAATAGCATCCTTTATTTTTGCATCAAGTTTGTTAGGGTCGATCATATTTCCCATTACTTCTGGTATTATTGTAAAGGCCCCGTCGTTGTATTTTAAACTTGCATTTTCTGGCTTTGTAACATTTGTCATAAGGGCAGATGTACTTACGAGTTTTTCTAATTTTTTCTCATCATATTTTATATTATAATCAAAAGTAAATTCATCATTCGCAACTTTTGCAAAGGCTAGTGGCCATTTGAATGGGTTTTGGTCAATAGATGCTGATTCTGGGATTGATGCCTTATAATCTACATCTTTAAGGTTGATTGTTGTAGCTCTTTCATCCCTGCCTTTGATATTTATAGAAAAGCTTTCAGCTGGTTTTTTTAAAGCTTCTTCTTTGGATGCATATGATATGTCCCTACCATTTACAAAGGTATTTGGAAGGGCTATAAAAGCAAAGACCACTGTTACTATTAAATATAATCCTATTATTACAAGTAAGCCTATTAAAAGTCCTCTAGACTTCTTGTTGTTTCTTTCGTCTGTCAAAAGTCCTCCTTGCTTGGTTTTTTGCCATAATATTGGTAGAAATCTACCTTTTGGCCACCATTATATAACTTTCTTTTTCTAGATAATTTCCTCTTAAATTTCCTATCAAACTTATCATCTGCGCTTATAAAATATAAAGACCAGGTGTCAAGCCTTGCTAGCTTGTTGTTTATCTTTTTATAAATTTCGTCCATATTTATGTCAGATAGCCTAAGTCCGTAGGGTGGATTGGATATAAATATACCGTAATCATCCTTAAGTGCCACAGATGAAATATCTCTTGTTATAAAAGATATATCTTCTTCTACACCGGCATTTATGGCATTTTGCTTGGCAAGACTTATGGCCCTGCCTGATATGTCTGAGCCTAAGATATTTAGCTTTTTAGAATAATCTATCCTTGCTAAGGCTTCTTTTTTAGCATCTTGATAAACTTCAGGCCCTATAAATTTAAATTTATTAAAGTCAAAGTCCCTATCTATGCCAGGGGCTATATTTCTAGCTATCCTTGCAGCTTCTATAAGGATTGTCCCCGACCCACAAAAGCCATCGAATAAAAATCTTTCTGGCTTATAAAAAGATAGGTCTACAAGGGCTGCCGCAATATTTTCCCTGAGGGGTGCCTTTACCGAATCTTCTCTATATCCTCTCTTATGAAGACCCTCTCCAGATGTATCAAGGCAGATACTTGCCCTATCCCTATCTAGCATTATCTCGATTTTGACTCTTTCGGCTGATTTTTCAAAATGTTTGACCTTATAAAAGGCCCTTAACTTATCTATTATGGCCTTTTCGCTTATAGATTGGATTGACCTTAAAGAAAATAGCTTAGACTTGTAGGTCCTTGCATTTACTATAAAATTGCTGTCCTTATTTAAGATATTTTGCCAAGAAATTTTATTTACTCCCTCAAAGAGTTCTTCAAAATCTCTTGCAATGAATGATCCTATTTCTAGAAAGATCCTGTCTGCATGCCTTAAATTTATATTTAGTTTTCCTAAGTCGCTAATCTTGCCATTTAAGACAATCATCCCATCACTTACTTCAAAATCTTCATAGCCTAAATCTCTTAGTTGAAATTTGACTAGGCTTTCAAGGCCGAAGCTTGTGGTAATTAGTATTTTTTCCATAGTTTTATTATAACAGTTTTTTAAAGCTTTTCATCTTTTTTGACACAAGAAAAGCCACAAAAGTGGCTGATTTCTAAATTAAATTTTTCAAAAACTCATAAGTCTTGGAAAAGACGATGTTTCTCACATCTTCATTGGTAAAGGAGTGGTCTGCTTGGTTGATTTCTTCATAGGTCGCATATTTAAAGGCTTTTTGCAATTTCTCATTTGCATCCCTAAATACCAAGGCATCCTTATTTCCTCTTAGGATTTGTACCTTACCTTCATATTCTTTGGCCTTGCCATAGATATCCTTTAGTATAAAGTCCAAGAGGAAATTGATATGAATTCTCTTTCCTCCAATATCAGCATCCCTTATGCTTGCTACAAGCTCATCGAAAGATTGGTCAGCCTTTATCTTGCTCTGACTTAGGGCTTCTCCCTCAAACACTGTCTTTGCCATGACCTTTAGATAGTCCTTATCGTTCATATCGCTTGCTGGAGCTAAAAGTACTAGGGCTTTTGGCTTTAGTTTATAGGCTAGAAGTGTTGATATTACTCCACCTAGGGAATGACCTATCCAGAAAATCTTATCCTTGTCAACAAAATATTTAAGCTTTGCAAAGTCATTTATCATTTCTGCTTCTTCAAGCTCTCTTGATACAGTCATATCATAAAAGCTTCCGTCTGATTCACCAGAACCTGAAAAATCAAATCTGATTGTGACAAAGCCTCTATCTGTAAGATATTTTGAATGTTGGATTCTAAAGTCTGTTGACCCATTCCTATCACCCCCAAAACCGTGAAAGAAGATGGCTGTTGGGTATTTCTTGTTGGCATCAAAATCATCAGGGGTGTTTATCACACCCCTTAAAATTATGCCATCCGCTTTTCTTATCTCTTGGTAGATGTATTTCATTAGGCTAAAACTCTTGCAACTTCTATTCCACAAGCTGATGCTTGGGATAGAGAGTGGGTTGCTCCTGAACCATCACCTATACAATATAGGCCTTTTTGGGTTGATTCAAATTTATCATCTACTTCTACTTCTGAGTTGTAGAATTTAACTTCGATTCCATATAATAAGGTATCATCATTTGCCATACCTGGTGCTATCTTATCTAGCTGGTAGATCATCTCGATTATATCATCAAGCTGTCTCTTTGGCATTACTAGAGATAAATCTCCTGGTGTTGCCTGCATGGTTGGCTTGGTAAAGGACTTGGCCATTCTTCTTTCTGATGAACGACGACCCTTAATTAGGTCACCAAATCTTTGCATCAAAACTCCCCCACCTAGCATGTTTGAAAGCCTAGCTATTGATTCACCATATTCATTTGAGTCTTCAAATGGCTCTGTAAACCTATTTGTAACCAGAAGGGCAAAGTTTGTGTTTGCTGATTGTAACTTAGGATCTGTAAAGGAATGGCCATTTACAGTTAGGATTCCATTAGTGTTTTCTGTTACAACATGACCGTAAGGGTTCATACAAAATGTCCTTACAACGTCATTATATTGCTTGGTTTGATACATTATCTTTGCTTCATAAACATCATCTGTTATATGCTTAAATACTTCTGCTGGCACTTCTATCCTAAGGCCTATATCAACCCTATTTCTCTTAGATTTGATATTGAATTTATCACAAACCTCACCTATCCACTTAGATCCAGACCTACCTGCAGCAAGGACTATATCATCAGACCTGAAAGTTTCTCCCTTATTAGTTTTAACTATATATTTTTCATCTTCATAGTCTACATCGGTGACCATGGTTGAAAATTCAAAGTCTATCTTATCTTTTACATAGTCAAAGATTCTTTGAAGGATTAGCTTGTTTCTATCAGTACCAAAGTGGCGAACCTTGGCATCTAATAAGTGAAGGTCATGTCTTAGGCATATTGTCTTAAGGTTGTTTTTGTCTGTGGAATATAACTCAAGGTCATCTCCTCCGTCAAAATCCATTAGGACACTATCTACATATTCCATAAGCTCCATGGCCTTTTTTTCTCCAACATACCTATGTAAATCTCCGCCAAAATTGGTTGTTATGTTGTATTTGCCGTCAGATAGGGTGCCTGCACCACCAAAACCATACATGATGTTACATGGCTTACATCCTATGCAGTGGTCAACCTTGCCATCTGTAATCGGACAAGACCTGTTTTCTACTTTTCTACCACCATCGATTATGAGGACCTTTTTCTTTGTATCAAGCTTAGTTAATTCATAAGCCAAAAAAGCTCCTGCTGCTCCTGCACCTACTACAATAATGTCATAGTCTTTCATGATTTCTCCTCTTCTTAGAATTCTACTTAACCTGCTATATTATACGATTTATAAGCTTTTTAGCAAACATTTTTATATTTTTTCGGATAAAGTGTTAAATTTTATGTAAACTATTGAGAATTTGTTAAGAATTAAGTAAAATACCTGTAATGATATTTATAATTTTTAGGTAATAAAGATTTTATTAGAAAGGAATTTTTATGAAAAAAGCTTTTGAAAGGGCCTTGCCCTATACAGTACCAGTTATAATCGGCTATATGTTTTTAGGTATAACCTTTGGTATTATGGTCAGTCAAGAGGGTTACAACCCACTTTTTGCACCATTTTTATCGCTGACAATCTATGCTGGTAGCATGCAATTTATAATCCTTCCCCTCCTTAAGACTGATATTTCTATCATAGCAATTATTATCCTAACCCTATCAGTCAACATAAGGATGATGTTTTATGGGGTAAGCATGATCAAAGAATACAAGAGTTCAAGGAGCAAGTTTCTCTTTATATTAACACTTTCAGATGAAACCTTCGCCCTTGATACTTCTATTAAGCCACCAGCAGATGTCAAAAAAAGTGATTTTTTCTTGGCAATTGGCCTTATAAATTATTTGGTATGGGCTATCGCTACTTACATAGGCGCCCTACTTGGCAATCTTATTACTTTTAATACCATGGGCATGGACTTTGTCCTAACTGCACTTTTCCTAGTGCTCTTGGTTGAGCAATATTTTGCAACTAAAAATCACAAACCACTTAAGATTGGACTTGCCCTATCTATAGTAGCACTTTTGATATTTAAGCCAGATAATTTTATGATACCAGCCCTACTTTTGATTGTTTTAAGCCTATATGGCCTCAGGGAAAGAATCGAGGAAAAAAATGTCTAGAATACTAATGATAGTCTTTGCATCAGCCCTAACTACTTTTTTAATCAGGTCAACACCTTTTTTCTTCTTTTCAAAAAAAGATTTACCTGATTTAATCAAATATTTTGGCAAGTACTTACCTTTTGCCCTCATGCCCCTACTTGTAGTTTTTGCCTTAAGAAATATAAATGTTTTGGCCTACCCTTACGGACTTCCTGAAATAATAGCATCAGCTACAGTAATCATTCTCCATGCTAAATTTAAAAAGCTCTTTATCTCAATATCTGTAGGCACTTTTGTCTATATGGTTCTAATTCAATTAGTTTTTCTTTAAATTAGTAGTAAAATAAAGTCTAAGAAAAGAAATAAGTTTAGAGGAGAAACTATGAGAAAAGAAATAAATATATCTAACAACAAGGCCGTTATTAACTTTTCAAAGGCCTATTTCAACAACTCCGATGACTTGCTAAAAAGCGAGGGCTTCTTTGAAGTCATTTGCTCTTTTGTAAATCACCACAAAGAAAATAGAACAAGAATCTATACCTACCTAGAAAAATTTTTTAGGTCATCAGATATAGAGGCTCTTGCAAGCGAAATTAGGGACATAACAAAGATTCTTACAGTTATGAGCCTTGATGAAATCAGCGAAAAAATCAACAAGTACCACGACCTAAACAAGGAAAGAGAAGCCCTAACAAGAATCGTAGAAGATGTCTACGACTATTGGAGAAAGCTAGAAAGATACTCAATTATCGAACAATCTGACTATGATAGGGGCTTAGAAGTAGAAAACTTCCTTTCTTCAAATATCAGATTTAAGGACCTTATCCTTGAAATCTACAGAAAGGTAGAAGTATCAGTTACAGGCAAAAGCCCAAAGGTATTTAGACAAGTGCCAGCAGGTGCCAATGCTTCAATGATAGTTAAAAATTTCGAGATAGCCTATCCAAAAGATTATGCCTACCTAAATGAAATTCCTTTCATAACCAAGGTAATGATCGAAACTCCTTATATAACCTATACAAAATCAAATAAGAGGGACGGTTTCTTTGAAGAAGTAGAAAATAACCCAATAACAAATCTTGATATAGATACAGACGAATTCTTGTGCTATCCAGCAAGAGTTGGGGATAATTTAATCTACATTTACTTCCACCAAAACCTCATTACCCACGGCATATCAGCATCAAACCTTTTTGACCTAGCCGATGAAGAGGAAATTCAAAATAACAGACCAGATGCTATCTATGTATTTGGCGGAGAAAATTCTAAAGACCAAAACGTCTTCTACGAAGATAAGTCAGGCCTTTTAATAGGTTATGTAAATTATTCAGACAAGAAAGATTACTTCGGTTATCTTAAGAAAATGTGCCTAACCCTATCAAATATCATCTCAATGAAAAAATCCTACCTCCCAATCCACGGTGCAGGTGTAAATGTAGTTTTACAAAATGGCAAGAGTGCCAATGTTGTAATCCTAGGCGATAGCGGAGCTGGAAAAAGCGAATCAATCGAAGCCTTCAGAACCCTTGCCAAGGACTATATAAAGGATATGACAGTAATCTTTGATGATATGGGCACATTCAGAATGAAAGATGACAAGGTCAAGGCCTACGGTACAGAAATCGGTGCCTTCGTAAGGCTAGATGACCTAGATTCTGGCTATGCCTTTAAGCAAATAGATAGGTCAATCTTCATGAACCCAGATAAGGTAAATGCAAGACTAATCATGCCGGTAGCCGATTATTCACAAATCATGGCAGGCTATGAAGTAGACTTCTTCCTCTACGCAAATAACTATGACAAGATCAAAGAAGATGATAAGTCAATCGAATTTTTCGATAACAAAGAAGATGCAATCAAGGTATTTAAACGTGGAGCAAGGTTTGCTAAGGGCACAACTACAGAGACAGGACTTGTAGAATCCTACTTCGCAAATCCATTTGGCCCTTACCAAAAACAAAAAGTTTGCGACCAACTAATCGAAGGCTATTTCTCAAAGCTATTTATGGATAAGACAAAAGTTGGAGTCATAAGAACCCAACTAGGTGTAGAAGGCATGGAAACAGATGGCCCACTAAAATCAGCTAGAGAACTTTTTGAAATAATAAAGGCCTTATAAAATTATCAATAAAAAAGAGTTGAAATTCACTTAAGAATTCAACTCTTTTTTCATTTTTAATATTAAAGCCTTTGGATTTTTATAAAATCACACAACTATAATTTTTCAAAATCACTTTAAGCTTATTTTCATTTGCCTATAGCATTTTCCCTGCCATAATAAAATAAATATTGTTGGGCATAGCCTGCAAGATCTCCAAAGATTTCCCTAGCATAGTTATCCACTTGCTTTTTAGGCACTTCCTTGCCGATGTAAAGTGTTTCCATGACTCTTTTAATCCACACATCTACAGGGAAGGTCTCCCTCCTGTGGTAGGCAAAGAGCATTATACAATCGGCAACCTTTGGTCCAATCCCTGGAAGCTCATTTAACCTCTTGTGAAGGTCTAAATCTGTAAGATTTTTCTCATCTTCAAAGTTTAAAAAGCCATCCACAAAGGCCTTAGCTGTTTCAACTATCCTTACATCACGAAAGCCTACTCTAGCGTGTTCTCTAAGCTCTAGTGGATCGACCTGAGCCAAGACTTCTGGTCTTGGGAAGGAATAATAAGAAGATCCCATATAATCACCAAGATAGTCTCCATATCTTTCAGAAATTATCCTAACTGCCTTTTTAATCCTTGGTATTTGATTATTGGCAGAAATTATAAAAGAAATTGTTGTTTCAAATAATTCTTGATTTAAAATCCTAATTCCATAACCATAGTCGCACGCATCCCTTAGGGTATCATCTTTTGAAAGAAAATCCCTAATATATCCATAATCTGTTCCAAGATCAAAGTAATCATAAAAAATCTCATAAAATTCATCAAGGCTCACATTTCTTATAAGTGTGTAGCCATCGCATTCTAGTAAATTTATGATTTTTCCTAAAAAAACAGCCGTATAAGACCCATCTTCTTCAAGCTTGAAGTTAAAACACTGACCGCATTCAAAAATATGGGTCGGATTAAAAGAATCTTCCCTAAGTTTTAAGCCCAGGGAAGTTTCTTCGATATTTAATTCTCTTTTATCTTTTGTTTCAAATCTCATTATCTAATCCTAAGTGCATGCACTGCTAGCCTTTGATCTGCATAATCATATTGGCATGTTGAAAGAGTAATAATTGTATCATCTTCCTTAAATGCCCTGGTATCAAGGCTTACCTCAGAGTTTGACCTTAATTTATTATAATATGGTACCTTATCCCCTGTATAGGTGAAATCTAAAGTCCTATAGTCATAATCTGATGGGATTCCATAGGCAGAAAATATCAAATATTCACGAAGACCATCTTCTGTTGTAAGATATATTGTCCTGTGCTTTTCTGCAAATTCTTGCTTTCTATATTGGTCAAGAGGTGTAAACATAGAGTCAATCTCAAGATGGTGACCATAGATAACAGAGTTATCATCTGTAATATCACTTGAATTATAAACATCCATAAAAATTGAACCTGCTATGTCATATTCCTTATTTAGGCCCTTTCTTAGATAGAATTCATTATCAGGTCCTTGAAGAATCGGATATTTTATGCCTGTGCCAGGAATTTCTATAACAGCAATAACATCTGAGTTTTGCTCTTTTAATTTCTTAAGTAGGCTTAGGTGAACTTTCTCAAGTCTAGCAAGAGGGTCACTTTCTTTGCCATCTTTGCTGCTTTGTCCTTCATCTCTAGCTACGTCTTCTTCTGCTTCTTTAGATAAGTTTTCTATATATCTATTATTTTTCATATTAGTCCAGTAATCTAGACCTCTTTTTCCTAAAATTGCTATGCAGGCTAATATTATCAAAATTAGGATAAACCTAATAAGCGCCATTATTTTTGATTTCATTTTACCACCTTTAAAACGTTCTTTTTACTAGTATAATATACCATAAGAGATGATAATTAAAAGTTTTTTATCAAAAAAGGAGTAAACATGAAAGATTATAAATTATATGTAGGAACTGTGTGCAGATATTGCAAAAAAGTTGAAGATTTCATGAAAGAAAATAATATAGAAATTCCCCTAGTAAATATAAATGAAGATAGAGATGCCATGATTAAGCTAATAGACGAAGGTGGAAAAAGACAAGTACCTTGCCTCTATCACGATGGCAAATATCTCTATGAATCTGACGACATAATAACCTATCTTAAGGAAAATCTTCTTGGATAAAACTATGATTAAGTTAATAGCATCTGATATTGATGAAACAATAATAGATCATAACCGCCTTGTACCAGAAAGAAACAAAAAGGCTATCAAAGCTGCCCAAGATAAGGGAGTAATAGTCATGCTTGCAACTGGAAGGGGCCCTTATGAAATATTTGATATACCAGACCAAGCCGGAGTGATAGCAGATGACCGCTTTGTCATATGCTGTAACGGTGCTGTAATCATGAATGTGAAGACCAAAGAAATTATAGATGTCCTAGCTATGGACTTCTCCTACGCTAAAAAGATTTTTGAATATGCTTATAAAAATAAGCTTACATTCTATCTTTATACCCTAGATAAAAAATATGGTATAAACCTAAGCGATGAAACACTCATTGCTGAAAGCCACATAAACCTTATAGAGGGGGACAATATAGACTTTCTAGAAGGCCAAACAGTTCTAAAAACAATAATAAAGAATTCAAATATGAACCAGCTTCAGGCCCTAGAAGTCGATATAGCAAGAATAACTGATTATAATCTTGAAATATCCTATTCATCAAATATGTACATGGAGATAAATGCTAAGGGTGTAAATAAGGCCATAGCTCTTAAAAAAGTCGCTGACCATTATGGTGTAGATATGAAAAATGTAATGGCAATCGGTGATAACTACAACGACGTAGCCATGCTAGAAGAAGCAGGAACTGCTATAGCAGTAAGAAATGCAAGATTGCAAGTAAAACAAAGCGCAGACTATGTAACCCAAGCAGATAATAGCAAGGGAGCTGTAGGCGAAGCAATTGAAAACTTTGTATTAAATTTATAAAATTAAGTAATTTAAAAGAGTTTGGAAATAAATCCAAACTCTTTTCTTATTCGTAAATTGATCTTTTTTCCCTATACACTCTATACAAGTATAGCAATCCTCCTATAAGCAGGATAGGCAAAATCAATGACAAGACTTCTGCAAAGATCTTTATTATTAAAATAAATATTCCAATAACAAGACCTATCAATAAAATAGGTAGGCCTAGGAATAATCCTATTATACAAAATGCAAGAGTTAATATTATACTTAAAATTATTAAAGTTGCGCTTAACATACATTTCTCCTTTTGAAGATATTATACACAATCTTAATTTTAATTTCAAGATTCTTAAATTTAAAATTTCTTAAATAAAAAACAGGACAAGCTAATCTCGCCCTGCTTATAATTACTATTAACCTCTAGCAAACATTTGACCATCAAGGATGTATAGAGCTCCCCAATTGTCTTTTGCTCTTTCAAGTTTTGTAACAATCTTAGAAACAGAATCTTCTTCTTCAACTTGTTCATCGATGAAGGCTTGGATGAATGAAAATACTCTTAAATCTTCTTCTTTACTTACTTCAGCTATTTCATGAATTCTTCTTGTAACTTCTTGTTCGTGAGCTAAAGCTGCTTTAAATACGTCAAGTAAGCTTTCATAATCATATTGTGGTTCTGGTATAGCTTTGTATCTTACATCATAACCTACTTCTTGTAGGAAGTGTTTCATTTTTTCACCGTGTTCGATTTCTTCAGCTACTTGGTGATCAAACCAATGTGTAAATCCATCCATTTCAAGTCTATCTGTATATGCAGCCATTGCCTTATATACATATGCTGACTCATACTCAAAGTTCATTTGTTCATGTAATAATTCTAATGCTTTACTCATTTATTCTTCCTTTCTCTAGATAATCTTCATAAGATATATATACCCCATATATCTTAAAATCCTTATCTAAAATCTCCTTTATTACTTTTGTTGTGTCTTTGGAGTAAATTTCAACTGTGAAGGTCTTATCTTTAACCATAAATTCATCGCTTGGTAAAATTCCTTTATTTTTAAGCGCACTTAAAATATCCATCGCATCCTTCCTGGTAAATAACTCATCAAGTTGGAAACTATATGGATAAATCGTATCTGTATCAGTATTTGGATTTATTTTTTTGATTAATAATAAGTCATCCATAGTTTTCTCCTATTTTATATTTACCCTAAATAGTAAAAACTTAACAAGAATTTAATTTTTCTTCTGCTTCCCTTTTAGAAAATATACAACCACAATATTCTTGCCTATAAATATCATATTCTTTTGAAAGCTCTATAGACTTCTTATAGCCATCCTTCTTCTTAAAATCAGCATAGAGATATTTAATGCCAAGAGCTTCTTCAAGCCTTGCCCCAATCTCATTAAGCCACTGGGCATTTTTATAAGGAGAAATAGAAAGGCTAGTTGTAAAATATTCATAACCCATATCTTTTGCATAGCGGGCAGTCTTATCAAGCCTAAGCTCATAGCAATCGTAGCAAGCATCCCCAAACTCCCTATCATCCTTTCTCTTTTCTGCCACAAACTTAAAATCCTCCATGTCATTAGCAGGAATAATTACTCGACCATCAAAGTGAGATTTCTCAGCCACCTTCTCCAAATTCTCCGCCCTCTTATCAAGCTCAGCCCTTGGATAGATCATTGGATTATAAAAATAAAGATCCATATCAAAATGATCCCTAAGCCTTTCAATAACTTGGGTAGAACAAGGCCCACAACAAACCTGAAGCAAAAGCCTAGGCCTTCTTCCTTCTTCATCAATTTTTTTAATTATATCCTCCATGACCCTGTCATAGTTTATCTTATTCATAAATTACACCTCTATTTTTAAGTAAAAATTTTATTACTCATTAATTAATTGTACTAAATTTTAGGCAAATAAAAAGCCCAAGAAAAATTTCTTGAGCTTGTATATAAAATTCTTATCTCTTTGAGAATTGTGAAGATTTTCTTGCCTTTTTAAGACCAGCTTTCTTTCTTTCTTTCTTACGTGAATCACGTGTTAAGAAGCCTGCTCTTTTTAGGGCTATTCTATAGTCAGGATTTGCTTCAAGAAGTGCTCTTGCTATAGCGTGTCTTATAGCTCCTGCTTGACCATTGTATCCACCACCATTTACATTAACTCTTATATCATAGCTTGTAAGATTTTCTGTTAATGCAAGTGGAGATCTTGCTATAATTCTTAGAGATTCAAAGTTGAAATATTCGTCTAAGTCTCTGCCGTTTACTAGAATGTTACCAGAACCTGGTACCATTGTTACTCTTGCAACAGAGGTTTTTCTTCTACCTGTTGATTGAATTATATTTTCTGCCATATTTTACTCCTTACTTTAGATCCAAAGTTTCTGGGAATTGTGCTTCGTGACCATGTTCGCTTCCTGCATATACTCTTAATTTCTTAGCCATTGCACGACCAAGTTTGTTGTGTGGAAGCATGCCTACGATTGCGTGTTCTACAATTCTTTCTGGGTAAGTATTCTTCATGTCTTTGAATTTTGTAATTTTAAGACCTGATGAATATCCAGAATATCTCTTGTATTCTTTTTGATCTTCTTTGTTTCCTGTAAGAATTACCTTGTCTGCGTTTATTACGATTACGTAATCTCCAGTATCAAAGTGTGGAGTAAAGGTTGGTTTGTTCTTTCCTCTTAGTATTGCTGCAACTTGGCTAGCTAATCTACCTAGCACCATGCCTTCAGCATCAACAACATACCATTTTCTTTCGATGTTTGATGGGCTTGCAGTCCATGTCTTTTGATATTTCATTCATTCCTCCTGTGTATTTTTCGGCTACTTGCATTTAGACACCGCCCAAATAGCTAGCGGCTGTACTCGTCCTGGCATTTGTCTATCGCTTCCAGGATAAGCGACTTACTCGAACTTCAAAGAGGTCTGAGTCGACTGATATATAATACTCTTTTACTGCTATTTTGTCAACATCTTTTACTTGTTTCTGATATTTTTATAGGTAAAAGGTGAAAATATTATTAGCATTGGATAAATCTCAAGCCTTCCAAATAGCATGGCAATGGTTAGGGTTATCTTTGATGAATCGCTCATTGCCGCAAAAGATGTGATTGGTCCAAAGTCCCTAAGACCTGGGCCTACGTTGTTAAAGGTTGTGGCTACCGCAGCAAAGGCTGCTTCAAAATCTTCTATTTCTATACTTATTATAAACATAAATAGGACAAATAAAAGTATATAGATTACCAAATACTTATTTATAGATTCCTCTAGGTCCTCGTCAATTTTCTTACCATCCATCTTATTTACAATCACCCTCCTAGGGTTGATTACCTTTCTTACTTGGTTGATGGACGATTTTACAAGGATTACAAGTCTTGATACCTTAAAGCCACCAGCAGTTGATCCTGCAGATGCTCCTATTAGCATTAATAAGACTATCAAGTTTCTTGAGAAAAATGGCCAGGACCCATAGTCTACCGACACATAACCTGTCGTTGTTATTATCGACGATACGGTAAAGATGGATTGGACGCCAGAATAAACTGGGTCACCGTAAAGGTCTTTTATATTTATAAATATAAGTCCTGTAGCCACTGCAATTATTCCCAAATACCAGTAGAGCTCTTCTGATTTAAAACTATCTCTTGCTGACCTTATCAAGGCGAAATAATATAAGTTGAAATTCACCCCAAACAAAATCATAGCAATGGTTAAAACAATTTCTATATATCTTGAATCATAGTAGCCTATTGATAGGCCCTTATTGCCAAAGCCACCAGTTCCAGCAGCTCCCATGGCATAGATTAAAGAATCAAATAAATTCATACCACCAAAGAGCAAAAATATTACTGTCACACCTGTCATGGCCAAATAAATTATATAGAGGACCCTAGCTGTTTGGCTTAGCTTTGGTGTAATCTTACCAAAAGATGGACCTGGCATTTCTTGCCTTAGAAGAGATGCTGACTCAGTATTTGTCTTTGGTAAAATCGCAAGAGTAAAGACTAAAATTCCCATACCACCGATAAGGTGGGATAGGCTTCGCCAAAATATTATAGAATGGGGAAGTCTTTCTACATCTAGGGCTACAGATGCCCCGCAGGTTGTAAAACCACTTGCCATTTCAAAGATGGCATCTACTATAGAGTGATAATTTGTAGGCGTGAGGTAAAGGGGAATGGACCCTATTACTGAAAATATTATCCAGCAAAAGGCTGTTATAAACATGGCCTCTCTTGTGTAGATATGGCCCCTGTCATCCCCTAATTTTACAAGGATAGATCCTGTTATTAAGGAGAATATAATCGGTATTATGAAATTAAGCTTATCTCTTAGGCTCTCGTTGTAAATGAAGGCTACTAGCAAGGGAACGGCCATCAAAAAGGCCAAGACCTGGAGGAGCCTGCCTAGAAGGTGGTTTATTATCTTAAGATTCATTTCTCCTCCAATATATCATCTAAGACCTTAAAGTCATGGCTTGTTGTTGCCACAAGGACTGAATCTCCCAGGCTAATCTTAGAAGAACCATTAGGCACTTCTATTTCGCCATCCCTTTCCCTATGCTCTATAGCAAGAACTAGGCTATCATCTCTGATTTTTAAATCCTTAAGACTTACATCAAGGATTTTGGAATGCTCAATAGCTTTAAATTCTATGACTTCAACCTTTTCATCTTCTAGCCTATAAAGAGAAGAAATTGATTGGCCTCTGGCATTGCCCTTACTTCTTACAAACCTGTTTATTACATCACTTGCAGCCATCTTTGGAGCAAAGGTGGTGTCTATATCAAGAATTCCTGTCATCTTTAAAAGCTTGGTCCTATTGACCTTGGCAATTACCTTATCAAGACCATATCTTTGGGCTAGGAGTGAAATCAATATATTTTCCTCATCTATTCCTGTTAGAGCAATGAGAGCATCGTAGTCATTTATCCTTAGCTCTTCAAGAAGCTCAGGAGAAGATCCGTCGGCATTTATTACCACGGCCCCTGAGTGCATCTGGCTAATCTCTTCTGCCTTTTTCCTGTCAATTTCAACTACACTTACCTTAAAACCTCTTTGTAGCAAAAGGCCAACTAGATATTTTGAAACATTTCCAGCACCTATGACCATTACATTTTTTATATCGTAGGCTCCCTTTTGTTCGTGCCTATAAAAGCTATCTACAGCCTGCTTCTCGCCAATCACATAAATCTTGTCATTGGCCTTAAGGATGTCATCACCGTGAGGTATTCTTACATCCCCATCTGAATTTATTATTCCTATCAAGGTGTGGTAATTTTCTGAATAGGAGATAAGGTCTGATATTTTTCTCCCATCAAGGTCTGAACCCTCATCTATAACTAACTCCATCATTAAGGCCCTGTCTTTAAAGAAGCCTTCAACATTTAGGGCGTGGGAATATTTAAGGGTTCTTTGTATATCCTTAGCTGCTATGTATTCAGGATTTATGATTGATTTAGCATCTGTCATCTGGGCAATCATCTTTTTATGCTTAACATATTGGGTTTCCCTTAATCTTATTATTATATTTTTGGCGCCAAGCTTCTTGGCAAGGGTTGATGCAATTAAGTTTACATCATCAGATAGGGTTATGGCTATAAAAAGATCGCAGTCCTTAACACCTGCCTCAATTAGGATATCAACATCCCTACCATCTCCCAAAAGCCCCATTACATCATTTGTTGCCAAAAGGTCATCCAGGACAGCCTTATCATTATCTATTACTACTATATCGTGGCCTTCGCTTGAAAGGTCACTGGTTACAAAAGAGCCGACTTTGCCGGCTCCTAATATTACAATCTTCATCATTTCTCCTTAGAAATCGCAAAATAAATCACATTCTTGTATTATACTTATTATTTTAACATTTCTAATATATAAAATCTATTATTTATTTAGATATTCATAGGCATATCTTGCTAGAAGCTCTGCCCCATATTTCATGGCCCTTTCATCCGGATTGAAATCTTGGGCGTGGTTTTGTGGGTGGGTTTTTGGATTTTCTGGGTCCCTTCCCCCTATAAACATATAAGTTCCGTCAACTCCCGGTACATCCTTATAGCCTGATAGGTAAAAACCAAAGTCTTCGCTACCTGATAATTTTAGGTCGGTTGAAACATTGTCTTCGCCAAAGATATCTTTTGCAATCTCTACAGAAAGGTCTGTGGATTTTTCTTCATTTATGACTGCTCCTGCACCCATATTGTAGTCAAAGACTGCACTTCCATCATAAAGCTCTGCTGAAAGCCTTGCTGCCTTTTCCAATTCTTTTACCATAAAGTCTACTGCCTTATTAGAAAATGACCTAAAAGATCCCTCGACTCTTATGTCAGCAGGAACTGCATTTGCTGCAGATCCACCTTCAACTACTCCTAGGTTTAGGACGACTGGGTCAAAGACATTATCTATCTTTCTTGCAGAGATTCCATAGGCTGCATTTATGAAATTTGCAAGCATCATCATGGCGTCATTTCCTTGGTAAGGGGTTGATGAGTGGGCAGATTTGCCCTTAAATTCGACCTTAAAGAAGGTGTTATTGGCCATAACTTCTCCATAGCCTGTTGCTGCCTTGCCCAAATCCCATCCTGTATGGATGTGGATTGCAAAGGCAGAGTCTACATCTTTTGTAAAGCCCTGGCTTACCACAGCCCTACCGCCTTCTCCAGTTTCTTCTCCTGGTTGGAAAATTATCCTTACCCTGCCCTTAAGCTCATCTTTCATCTTAACCAGTACCTTTAGAGCATTTAAAAGCATGGCTGCGTGGATATCATGACCACAGGCATGGCTTACACCTGGGTTTTGACTCTTATATTCAAAGTCATTTGTTTCTGCAATAGGAAGAGCATCTATATCAGCCCTTAAGAGGACAGTTTTACCAGTGCTTTCTGGATTTATCTCTACCATAAGGCCTGTAGGCTCGATTGCCACTGGGACAAAGCCAAGGGCCTCAAGTTCTTTTCTTATAAACTTAGTTGTTTCTGTTTCCTTCATTGATAATTCAGGATGGGCGTGCATATATCTTCTGTCTTCTATCATCTTTTCTTCATTAGTTAAGATTTCATCTCTAATTATATTTGTCATTTCAAATCCTTTCTTATTTCTCTAACATTATACCCAAAAGCCACTTATAAATAGCAAAACTCCCGCGAGGGGAGTTTCTAATCTGCTTGTGGAGCTATTTTTAAGTCTAAATATAGGTCATTATAAAGAATGGTCATCTCCTTACCTAGATCCTTAAAAATTTCAAGCTTTTCTATATCTTCATCGCTTGGATATAGAGTTGTATTTGCCCTTAATTCAGGATCAAGTAAGTCTAGGGCTTTTTTATTTGGTGTAGCATAAGAAACATATTCAGCATTTCTTGCCGCAACATCCGGCCTTAAAAGATAGGAAATCAAGGCATAGGCACCTTCAGTATTTTTGCTTGTCTTTGGTATAACAATAGTATCAAACCATATGTTAGAGCCTTCTTTTGGGATTATATAAGATAGGTTTGGGTTTGCCTCTTGGGCAATTTCAGCCTCTCCAGAGAAGGTGATCCCTATATCAGCCTCTTCTAGGGCCAAGTACATCCTTATCTCATCAGCAAGGATAGCCTTGACATTAGCCATAAAATCTACTAGTTCATTCTTGGTTTTCCTTAAGACTGTTTCATCAGTGGTATTGGCTGAAAGTCCATCTTTCCAAAGGCCAATTCCAAGAGTCTCCCTAGCTCCATCAAAGGATAAAATTTCCCCTTCAAACTTAGGGTCAAATAGCTTTGCCCAAGAGTCGACATCCTCTGCCTGGTATTTTTTATTATTATAAACTATGCCAAAAGATCCCCAAAAATATGGAATCGAATACTCATTATTTGGGTCATAAGCTAAGTTTAGAAATCTCTCATCGATATTATCAAGACCCTTAATTTTGCTATGATCAAGCTTTTTTAAAAGACCCTTGGCCTTCATCATCTCCACAGTGTATTCAGATGGAAAGGCCAGGTCATAAGATGTTTTTCCCTGCTCGATTTTCGCCATCATAGCCTCATTTGAGTCAAAGGTCTCATAGATTACGTGATAACCAGTTTCTTCTTCAAAATCTCTTAGGACTTGTGGGTCTACATAACCACCCCAGTTGTAAAAATATATATTTTTAGAATCTGACCCATGGCTATTGGCATTTAGCCTTTTTTGTCCGATAAATAAGGCCAGGCACATGGAAAGGACTGCCAATATAAATCTATATACCTTATTCATAAGCACCCGCCTTTCTTTCTCTACTTTGTATTACATAGTAGCCTATGACCATTAAAAGTGATATGACAAAGATAAGGGCTGATAGGGCGTTTATCTCAAGCGAAATACCAGTCCTTACCCTAGAATAAATCTCTACAGAAAGAGTCGTAAAGCCAGACCCAGTCACGAAAAATGTCACTGCAAAGTCATCCAGCGAATAGGTAAGGGCCATAAAAAATCCTGCAAATACACCACTTGCTATATTTGGTAGAATTATCTTATTTAAGATAATCATATCATTTGCCCCCAAGTCTTCTGCAGCCCTCATCATGTCGGCATTTAGGTTATATAGCCTTGGCAAAACCATAAGGACTACGATTGGTATAGAAAAGGCAATGTGGGATAGAAGCACCGAATAAAAACCCATAGGGATTTTTAAAAGAAAGCTAAATAGTATTAGGAAACTTGCCCCCATCATTACATCAGGAAAAACCATGAGTACTGAATTAAGGCCCAAAACCCTCTGCTTAAGCTTCTTGCTTCTCATATAATAAATAGAAATGGCTCCCAAGGTCCCAATCACAGTTGCAATCACTGATGAAAGGAGGGCAAGGATTATGGTATTTAGGACAATATTTATAAGTCTCTTATCCTCAAAAACCGCCAGGTAATGCTCCATTGTAAAACCCTCAAAGCTATTCATATTTCCCCCACTATTGAAGGAGTAAAAAATTAAATAGGCTAGGGGCAGATACATTATTATGAAAATAAATATCAAATAAATATTTGCCAAAGAAAACTTCTTATTTTTCATAATCTCCCCCCTTCTTATTTAGAAAGCTAATTACTAAAAACATCATAACAATCAAGACCAGGCCAATGGTAGAACCCATCCCCCAGTTTTGGGTAACTAGGTAGTGTTGTTCGACAGCCGTACCTAGGGTTATAATCTTATTTCCTCCAATTATCCTTGTTATCAAAAATAAGGATAAGGAAGGTATGAAAACTGCTTGGACACCTGATAAGACCCCATCCATTGATAGAGGTAAGATTATCCTCCTAAAGGTTTGAAACTTGCTGGCCCCCAAATCTTCGCTGGCAATGACATATTCTTTTGGAATAGAGTCAATTGACCTAAAGATAGGAAGAATCATAAAAGGAAGCTCTACGTATGATGCAACCAAGATAAAGGCAGGATTTGTAAATAAAATACCCTCGCTTGCAAGACCCAAAAATCCTGCTATAGCCCCATTTTTGTTAAAAAGACCTATAAAGGCATAGGCCTTTAGGACTAGGTTAATCCAGGTTGGTAGGATTACCAAAAGCAGAATTAAATCCTTGTGCTTGGCCTTTGATAAAAAATATGAAAAAGGATAGGCCCACAAAAGTGTGAAGGCTGTTATCAAAAAGGCCGTCAAAAAGGAATTTAGGGTCATTATTATATAATTTTTATTAGAAAAATAAGCTATATAGTTATCAAAAGTGAAATTGCCATATATATCAAAAAATGATTGGTAAAAAAGCAATAGGATTGGCGCAATGATAAAAATCAAAATCCACAAATAGTAGATAAAGCTTAGCTTTTGGTATTTTTTAGCCATCTACATCTCCAATCGAAAATTCTTCCATCCTCTTGTCAAAGTCATCCTCGCTCTCGTTATAACGCATAACATGGATATTTTCCGGATCAATCGCTATTCCGATATCATCGCCCTCTTCAAAGACCTTGGTTGAGTGGATTTTCCACCTAAACTCATCCTTATCAAAGCAGATAAGCTCATTAAAAACACCCCTAAAGAGGATATTGTCAATATTTACCCTTATATCAGCTTCACTTATGTCAACCACCCTTATATCTTCAGGCCTAATAACTACTTCTACAGCTTCTCCCTTTGGAATACCGGCATCAGAACAATCAAAAACCTTGCCAGCAAATTCTACCTTGTAGTCATCGATCATCTTAGCCTTAAGTATGTTTGATTCTCCGATAAATTGGGCTACATAGCGGTTGATTGGCTCATCATATATGTCTGTAGGAGGGCCTTGTTGGACAATTTTGCCCTTATCCATGACAAAAATCCAATCGCTCATAGCTAGGGCCTCTTCCTGGTCGTGGGTTACAAAAACAAAGGTAATACCCAGCTCCCACTGGATATCACGAAGAAGGACCTGCATAGATTTTCTAAGCTTCATATCAAGGGCCGATAAGGGCTCATCTAATAAAAGCACATCAGGCTTATTGACAAGGGCACGGGCAATAGCCACCCTCTGCTTTTGACCACCAGACATCTGGCTTACCTCACGCTTTTCAAAACCAGCAAGCTCAACCATCTCAAGTGCCTTTTTTACCTCTTCTCTTATAACATTCTTATCAGTCTTTTTAATCTCAAGGCCAAAGGCCACATTGTCAAAAACATTCATATGAGGAAAGAGTGAATAATTTTGAAAAACTGTATTAACAGTCCTCTTGCTTGCAGGCACATCGCCCACATCCTGGCCATTTATATAGACCTTGCCCGAATTAGGCTCAATAAAGCCAGCTATCAAATTTAAAATAGTAGTCTTGCCGCAACCAGATGGGCCAAGTAGGGTATAAAATTTACCCTTTTCTAGCTCAAGGTCGACAGACTTTAAAATCTCTTCATCATTATAAAACTTACTGACTCCATCCAAAACGACAGAGTACTTATCAAAATTATTTTCCATCATTCACCTCACAATTTCCTTTATAAAAAGTATACCACAAATAGCCTTGAATTTGGAATATAAAAAAAGCTGCTACAAAAGTAACAGCCAAAATTTAATTAATTTCATCTTTATAATCCAAATAAGCATCTGAAAATCTCACATCGCATAAAATCATAGCTATTACCATCCAAATGATAAATATAACAAGACCGATGCCAAAAATTACGATTGAACCACTAAGACCCAGAGATGCAAAGGTAAATGCTGTAAATAAAACAGAAGGACCTATTATAAAAATTGCATAAATTACTAGGGACCTAGCCATGAGTTTCTTGCCAATGACAAAAATATTTTTAATCGATGTAAAGACTGACTCATCTAAATCATAATTATCAGCCAGATAAAGATTTGAATAGGCTGTCAAAAGTCCAAGAATTGCAATAATTACTATGACAACAAAGGGTAATAGGAAGGCCCCTATGGTAAATACAGCATTATTTGATGGATTCACCAAGGCTTGTCCTATAAGAGTTCCACCAGTGTATTGGATCAAAAAATTTAAAATACTGCTTGCCAGCGCAATAATAAAGGCAACAGTTATCACCCTGAAATTTATGTAATTTATCTGATTTAGATAATCACCCACCTTGCCCATCCTATTTCTAAGAAGGCCACCTGCTATGGCAAAGCTAAAGGCAAAGCCAAAAATAGACATGATTATGTTCATTAATAAAGCTAAAACTGGTTTATCAGCAAGGATTGTGCCAAAAATAGCCGCTATTGGGCCCAAAGCTAGCACGGATATAAGTCTAACTAAAAATATAGACGAAAATTTATATTCTCTCTTCATAAAATCTCCAATCTGCAAAATAAATCTGCTTACTAATAATTTACCACTTTTAACAATAATTTACCATAATATAATGACAAATGGGTATAAGTAAAGCGAGGTGATGATATGGATAAAATAAAATACACATTAAACGAAAAAGAATCTAGGTCAGAAGTCTATGATGGAGATAAGCTAATTGGCAAATGCGATTACAAGATAGAAGCAAATAAGCTTGATATCTACCACACCGAAGTGGATGCAGCCTATGGCGGTCGTGGTCTTGCCGGCAAATTAGTCGACCTTGTAGTAGCTTATGCCAGAGATGAAAATTTAAAAATAATTCCAACCTGTCCTTATGTGGCAAAGAAATTTGATAAAGACCAGTCATATAAGGATGTGGATGCTAGATAAAAATTTGAGGGCCTTGCCCTCTTTTTTTAGCTAATGTATTAGCCTTTACCTTTTTTAAAATACTTGGTATGATTAAGATGATTTCTTATCTTTGAGGTGAATGATGAATACAAATAGAAAAGATATTTTTAGGAAGACTGGGATTTTATCATTAGCCCTTTTTATATCTGTAAATAGCGTAATAAGCGGCTCGCTCATCAAATTATCTGATGATCTAGCCATCCCCCTTACATCTGCAGAGTTTCTAGTAACTCTAGCATCCTTTTCTACAATAATACTAATTTTATTAAATGAAAAAATAACAAGGAAAATCGGGATGAAAAGAGCCGTCCAAGTCGGCCTTTTCTTTGTGAGTATATCTGGCCTAATTCCCCTATTTTTCAAATCCTATGCTGGAGTCTTTGCCTCAAGGCTAATCCTAGGAATGGGAGTGGGCTTTTATAATGGCCACTCACCCAACCTCATCAATGCCTTTTATGAAGGAGATGAAGCAGCTAGCCTTCACGGCATCAGAAACTCCTTTGAATACATAGGCCAGATGATCCTAGTCTTTATAGCGGGAATTTGGGGAGCTAAGTCTTGGACCTATGCCTTTTTAACCTACAGCTTGGCCTTTCTTATTCTAGGATTTTTCTCCCAAACAGTAGAAGAAGTGGACCTAGAAGAATCAGATGAAAAACTCCATATCAATGCCCAGATGATTTTTTATATAATCTTTGCAGGCATCATGATAATGAATACAACAGCAGTATCAATTAGATTTGCCAAGGTGGCAAGCCTAAGCCTAAGTCCTGATGCAAACCTAAATATGTATATGCTAATCTTACCCATAGCAGGCATGATCTCAGGCTTTCTCTTTGGCTATATAAATAGAAAACTCAGGTCCAAAACCCTGCTTCTAGGCCTAGTAATCTACATCCTAACTAACATAAGCCTAGGCTCTTTTGGAGAAAATCTCCTAGTCTACCTAGCAGGCATGGCCCTCTTAGCCTTCTGCCAAAGCCTCTGCACCCCATATATCCTAGCAGAAGTATCAAGATTTGTAAGAGGCTCATCAGCAAGGCTTATAAATAATTTCATCTTTGTAGGAGTAAACCTAGGAGGATTTTTATCAAGTATCTACCTAAACCTAATCACAAAGATATTTGGCTTAAAAAGCCCCACCAGCCCTTTCCTATCATTCATAGGATTTTATATAATCCTCTTTGCCATATTCTTCTACGAATACCTAAGTGTAAGGCAATTTAGAGCTAATAAATAATCTTAAAAAAATCGTCCAACTCATATTTTATTATGAGGGACGATTTTTACATTGTTTAAAATATTCTATTTTTCAAGTATTTTTCTAGCTTCTAGGAAGTTTACTATAGAATAGATACCTATACCGTTGAAGATTATCTTTATAAAGCTACTTATATCGGCGTTTGGATTTATTATATTTAGCTTTGTTCTAATGAAGTGTAAAATTAATATTGTTAGCCAATAGATTGCGGCCCCTATTAGGGTTAATTTTAAATATAGTGCCTTGGCTTTTGCCTTTCTTTCTGGATTAACTAGGGTTATTCCAAAGACTGCGATGGCAAGTATTATTAAGACATGATAAATACTATAAAAAATAAATTATTCACGTGATTAATCATTTAACAACAAGAATTTATTTTTTTATACACATCTATATAATTTTTAATATTACATTCCTTATATAAATGACACTTTTTATCACAAAAAGATGAACATACACATGGAATATAGGGTATATTTAAAAATAATTTATCCTTAATTAAATCCTTAATTACTTCTTTTATTTCTTCTATACTGTAAAAATTTTTCAAAATATTCGTAATTTCTATATCATTATAATCCTGGCTTTTAAGATTATAGATATTAATAGCTATGTCATAATAATTTAGTATATGCGGATCATAACAATATTTACTAATTTCTTCATAATAGGATTTTAAAACATCCCTAGCTTTTACATAATTTTCTTTATATGCATAACAAACTGATAGTAATAAATCAATATTTATCCCATCAAGGCTAGTCAATTTATCATTTTCTATAGGTAGTATAATAAATTCGCTTAACACATACTCTTTCTTAAATTTATATTTTGTAAAATAGGAAATTAATAATTCGACCTCGTTATCATCTATTGTATTTTTATTTTTACATAAAATTTTTTTTACTTTTATAGTATCATTAAAGTCTTTTATAAATTCGTAGTTAGAATAATTAGTAACTTCACTCATTTCCGGTACAATTATTTGATAAGTAAAAAATCCTGTTTTAGAATGATTAGCTACCATAATTTCATATCCTAGTTTATATAGGATATTACTAATAAATTCCCATATACATTTATTAGATTTTAAATTAGATAATTTATCCCATACATCCCCAGGATAAGTATGCATTGACTCAAAATTAAATAAAATATGTGGGTATGCTCCTTCACCATTTATAAATATAGAATTATAATTTTCTTCAAATTTATCATTTACACTAGCACTTAAACTTGTCATAGTTGATTTCAAATCATCTATCGTCCTACCTTGAAAAATTTCAGTAACTGATCTTTCTATTGCAATTTTTAAATTTGCGTGACATCCACAACTTGCAAAGTATCTTTTTTTATGCTTGTCTATTAATAGAACAATTATTGTTGGTAAACCATATTCAAAACTAGTATCTATGATTTTAATACTTAAACCATATTCTTCTAAGTCTGAGATTCTAAAACTTAAATCATTATAATTATCTCTTATAAATTCAGTAATATCTGAAAATTTTGTCATTTCACGATTCAATATTTTTTTGATAGTATATCTTTCGATGATTTCGAAAATAGCTTGATTTAGGGATTCATATTTTGTATTTCCTGCAGCTATACCATTAGATCCATAAAATGTATCAACAAATAGTCCTGGTAATTTTATATTACTTCCTTCAAAAGTTTTGTAGCTAATAATTTCTTGTACAGGCATTTGATATATTAGATCCATAAAATGTTTTAAAAATACTTCTATTCCTGATTCAGATAAAATATCATAATTATATAAATAACTTAATATATATTCTTGAATTACTTTTTCATCATCTATTATCACTGAATTAACATTTACATTTTTAAATAAGTTAAAACTATCTAGGAGCCTAAAAGGTATACCCTCTTGAACTCTCTCAAGCATTTCAGCATAAGCACTAGCCAGTGCTAAATCTGGATTTATACCTTTACCATTAGAAACTAGATTTGTACCTATAATCCTAAGATTTAATGAATATACACCATCAATAGGATTCAACCAATTTTCTTCAAGTTCAACATTTAACTTTTTAAATATCATTTTAATATCTCTAATAGTATCAATCGGTTTCTTATCTTTTAAATTTTCATACATCACACATTCCTTTGTTCATGTCTATAACTAAATCAAATCTGTCAATATAATCATCTATATCGTGGCTTACATAGATAAAAGTCAAATTTTTATCATTTAGTAAAAACTCCAATATTTCATTCCTTAATTCTTTCTGCACTTGATTAAGCCCTTCATCAACAATCAAAATATCTTTATTTCTTATAATTGCTCTTAATAATGCAATTCTTTGTTTTTCTCCTCCTGAAAGAGATTGAGAAGTTGGATCTTTTTTTGATATTTTATCATATTGAAATAAATCAAATACATTTCTAAAATCATTAAAATCTATTGACGAATAAAGAGCTATGTTATTATCTACACTAGTATTAAATATATACTGAAATTGAGGTATAATTGAAAAATATCGATTGATATAAGCATTATCTAATTCTTTTAAATTATGTCCGTTTATATATATATCCCCATTATAATTTTTGATTTTCCCAGTAATAATTCTTAAAAGCGTTGATTTTCCAGAGCCACTATTTCCTTTAATCAATATTTTATTAGATTTATTAATTATAATATTACTTAAATCAACATTTAAACTATCATAATATGAAAACTGAAGATTATTTATTTCAATGTTATTAAAATCATGATCATGATATGATTTTTTTGAATTTGTTTCTTCTTTTGCTTTTTCATAATATCTTTTTACTAAAGTTTTATATGACGCTCTACCTGAACTGAGTATATTTATAGAGGTAATTAATCTAATTAAAGGGGAAATTATTATATCCGAAAATTGTATTGCTGCTATAAATGCACCTAAAGTCATACTCCTATAATATATAGATACGGAGCCATAACATATTAGTATAAATAGACCTATATAAGATATACACCCAATCAATATCTCCAAGCTACTTTCTAAATACCCAAATTTACTTTCGGTATATAAATTGTCGTTCATAGTCTTATTTACCACTTTTTTAAATTCAAAAGTAGCTAACATATTTCTAATAACATTTATCCCCAAAGTATAATCTAAAATAATACTATTAAAAAGTTTGTTTTTTTCTATATTTTCATTTTTGTATAGTTCAACTCTAGATTTAAAAATATAAGGTATACTCAAAGTTAATATATTTGGAATCAATATAAGCAATATAAGAACAAAGTCTAAATTTATTATCGCAAAGCTATAAATAAGCATATTAACTAAAAGAATTATTATATCTAACTTATTAATATAATAATCTTTAATAAAATCCTCAACATTATTATTAATATCCACATTTATATCGGCGACATAATCATTATTTTTAAATAGAGTTTCATCCTGTTCAACGAAACCTATAATTTGTGATATCATGATTCTTTTCATATTAACTGTTAATTTTATCAATAATATCTTTGTAATATATTCAAATATAATAATTCCTAATATAGACACGCCATATTTTATAATGTTATTTTTAGTTACAGATATATTTCTATAATTATCTATTATATTTTTAAGTATATATGGTTGTACAGAGACTAAAATAGCTAGCATTATGGATATGAATATATATATAAGTGAAATAATTTTAATATTTTTATTTTTATAATTCATAATTTCCCCAGTGAGTTAATTTAAAATTGCATAAGGATTATTTTCAAGACCCTTACAAAATATATTCTCAAAATAGACACCATCTAAATAATTAAAAATGTTATTTTCAAAAAAGTTATCATAATCTAAAATATTTAAGCTACTCTTTTGGTTACTTAGAATACAAGGATAAATAAACCCATTGGAATCTATATCTAACTTTGATATTCCAGCACCACAGGATACTGAAATAGAGTTCGTTAAGCACCCTTCATCATATATAATATCTATATAATTTCTATATTTAGACTTTAAATTAAATATAATTCTAGGCTCTATTTTTTTAAAGCATAATTTATTTTCATTGATTTTTGCTCTACCCATATTAACTAATTCACCAAATTGTATTTTTTTTACACCGCTATCAATAGCCAATTTTACTATATCTTCTAATTTATTAGGCTCGTTATTCATACTCGAAATCGTTATATTAGTATTTGTAGACGATAACTTTTTAATATTTTTCCAAACTCGATCAAAGGCCCCAACATTTTTAGTAAAATTATCATGAGAAAATCTGTCATGTCCATATATAGATATCTGTATTTCATTAAAATTTTCTAATGATTTTACAATATCTATATTTGATATATTAAGAGACGTAACTATTGATTTATAATCAAAACCATTTATACTATCTACAATATTTAAAAAATCTTTATGTACTAAAGGCTCACCACCGGTTAAAGTAATTTGTGGTGTTTTCTTATTTATCATATTGATTATTCTTATAATATCTTTAAATTCCATCTCATTAGCATTCATATCAGAATCATTAAAACAATGAATGCAATTTTGAGGGCATTTATTAGTAATAAATAGATTTATTAATTCAGGATAGTAAAATCCCTGTCTTCCACTTTCTTCAATACTCTCTGTATTCAATATTAACTTATCATTAGATTTTATATTTTCTCTATTCAATGATTTATATTTTTTTATTTTATTATTAATAGCGTTTAACTCATTTTTACCGACATATATCTTTTTATTATTGTCAAATAAAAGAGCGCCTTCTCCAAAATAGTGTATATGCATAATTTCTTACAGAGAATTGGCATTATTTATTAATTTCTTTTTATATATGAGTATATATTTCTATCTTAATATTATGCCAATTCTCTAATTTTTTACATTATACTTATTTTAGTTTGCTGCGTTCTTTTAGTACCGCAACTTTTAATAGTTATAGCACCTTGTCTTAGACCTTTAAATAAAATCTTCATGTAAAATTTTCCTTTCTTTAAATTAAAACTTCAATTTTATATATTATATTATCTATTTCAATATTCTATTACATCAATCCATTCCAAAATATTATGCAAAATTTACTAGTACAATATTTACTATTTCTTTCTAATATACAATTTAGCAGATGTATTTTAATATTTTGGTTATAAAATGACATTTTCTTTTTTACTCAATTATACGGACTCTATCTCCTTTCATAACAATGTAAATAATAAATCGATTTATATATAAATATAACTGTAATTTAAAAATTTGTACAGGACACATGTGTCCTGTACAAATTTTATGAATATTATATAATTAGTTTAGATTTTATGAAAGGATTTATTATGAACAAATTTTTCAAAACTTTTTATATTACACTATTATTAATTGTACTGATTTTACCAAGCAACCTATCTGGTGACAGAGAAGATGATATTATAGAAGTTTATTCAATTGATAAGCTAATCTAGCATTAAATTATAACTTTTAAATTCAATCATCTCATTTAACCTCTCAAAGCCGGATAATTTGGCACTCCATTTAGCCAAATTTATTGATTCTTCATAGGTGTTATATCCTAAATCATATTCACATATAAATTTATCATAATAAAATAATGATAAAGCTTCTACATCTTTTTTTAATGATGCTTCATTGATAGCTATATTAATTAAACTTAGAGCTTCTTTGCTTCTGAAATCAACATAAAGTCTATTTATAATAGAATTAAAAATCAACATTTTAACAGTATGATTATTGCAATCTTTAGATATTTTTTCTAAAATTTCATAATTGTTAAATGATTTATATTCTTTAAAATCATTACATATATTTACTAAAATCCTCATTTCTATGGTGGAATACTTCCTATCAATAATATTAGAATTATTGTATATTGTTGATGTAATCTCTTCATATCTTTCTTTAAAATCGAATTTATCAAATTCCTTATTCAGTACCCTATCCATAAATAGTCTTAAAAGTTTAATGTTTTTTTCTTTTCCCATCATTAACTTATTATCATTTTCAACTGTAGAAAGTTTCTTTGATAGGATTTCTGCTTCGTTTCTTTCGATAAAGATGCTTGCTACTCCCAATTTATTTAATATTTCTTCATAAAGGTAGTCTGTTTCAAAATGATTTTTATAATATATATCAAGTAAATCTTCTTCATAAGCCTGCGAAAGTAAGATAAGGGAATCTGCTCCTAGGCTCTTTATATTACCATTTTCAAGTCTAGATAGGCTTCTTACGCTTATGCCTGTAAGATATTCTACATCCTCTTGCCTTAATCTTTTTCCTATCCTGATATCTTTTAAAAGCTTTCCAAAGTCTTGGTTTTTAGTCATAACTTGCTCCTTGGATATAATTATACTTTAGATTTTAATTTTAAAGGAAAGAATCCCGGAATTAACCCGAGATTCTTAATTTTTATTATCTAAATTATTCTATTTTTCAAAAAGCTTCCTAGCTTCAAGGAAATTTACTATAGAATAGATACCTATACCGTTAAAGATTATCTTTATTAGGCTACTTATGTCTGCGTTTGGGTCTACTATATTTAGCTTAGTTCTAACAAAATATAAGATTAATATTGTCACTCCATAGATTGCTGCTCCTATTAGGGTTAATTTTAAATCTAGGACCTTACCCTTGGCCTTTCTTTCTGGCTTAACTAGGGTTAGGGCGAAGACTGCTATGGCAAGTATTATTAATACATAGGCTGGCAATTTTACAAAATATAGGGCGATGAGTCCTATTAGATAAAGTGCTAATGAAAGTGTTGGCATTTTTTCCTCCTATTTTACAAATATATTTAAATTTAGTTCGTAGGATAAGATTTTTAATAATTCCTTACCCCTTACTGAGTTGCCTGTCTTATCTAGTCTTGGTGAGTAGACTGCTATGCCGCAGACTCCTGGGACTATACCAAGAATTGCCCCGCTTACACCTGATTTTGATGGGATACCTACATTCATAAGGTAGGATCCAGAGTTTTCATACATACCGCATGATGCCATCTGACTTACTATTATGGATACAATTGATTCTGGGATTAGGTCTTGGATTTTATCTATTCCGTAGCCCCTATTGGCTAGAACTGCCCCAAAGTGGGATAGGCTTTCTATGTCTGTGCCTATGGAGCAAGACCTTATATATAAATCTAAGACCTCGCTTGGGTCGGCATCAAAGATCCCCTTACTCTTCAGGTAGTAGCTTATGGCCTTGTTCCTATCAGATGTTTCCATCTCTGATTCATATACATCCTTTAAAAATACTGATGTTTCTGATCCTGCTATCATATTATAAAAGTCCATCAACCTTTTAAAGCGTTCATCAATGGTTGATCCCATTATCATGGATGTGGTTGTGATGGCCCCTGCATTTATGAAGGGGTTGGCTGGTTTGTCTGTAATTGGCACTAGGGAATTAAATTCATACCTGGTTGGCTCACTGCCTACCTTATTATAAACATCTTCTAATTTATTGTCATGAAGGGCTACCAAAAGGTCCAGGATTTTGGATATAGATTGGAGAGAAAATATCTTATCAACCTCTCCATAAAGGAAGGTATCTCCTGTTATGGATGTGATGGCTAGGGCGAAGCTATCAGGGTCAACATTTGCTAGCTCTGGTATGTATGTTGCAACCTCTCCTTGTCCGATAAATTTCTCGCTTTTTATGATTGCTCTTCTGATTCTTACATCTATTTCATTTCTATCAAAAAACATAAGACCTCCTACAAATCTTATTGTAATTTTCCTTACTCTTATATTTATACCCCTTTCACACTTTTTATAAAATCCACCCATATTTCGCCTTAAAAGGCGTAAAATTGGGTATAATGATATAACAGAATATAAAATAAAGGAGCCTCTTATGCGAATTATAGATATATTAGAAAATGAAGAATGGATTAGAGCCTATGATTTCTATGATGATTTCATAAATTCTTCTTATTTTGACATGCTTAAAGATAGCTATGACAGGTTAAATTACGATATACTTTTTAAATCCCACATCCACGGCAGAGACCACATCGAAAGGGTAATACTCTTTGTCCATATTTTGGGCTTCCACTATGGTCTTAATGATGCTGATATGGATGTTTTAAGAAATGCAGCCAGCCTTCACGATACAAGAAGGGTCAATGATGGTTGGGACACTGAACATGGGATGAGGGCAGCCAAAGAATCTATAGAATATTCCTACGCTGATCCAAAGGATAAAAGAATCCTCCAAGCAGTAATCGCAGCCCATGCCAAGGATGATAAGATAATGGATGAAGTCATAAAAGACTTTATAAATGAGGATGATGACTTTGATAGGGCTATGAGGCTTGCCAAGTTTTTTAAAGATTCTGACGGCCTAGACAGGGTTAGGATTAACCACTTAGATCCAGATTATCTTAGAAATGATTATTCCAAAAATCTAGTAGACTTTGCCTACGAGCTTTTTAACTCCTATAAACTTGACTAATCCTTAAATATTATATAAAATTATAATAGATTAGACTGGAGTAAGAATGATTAAAAATAGAAAGTTTACTCTCCTAGGCCTAGGAATCCTAGCTTCAATCGCCTTTGTAAGGCCAGCCTATGCAGATAGTGTCATGCTTAACAAAGAAGTAGGCTCATTTGCATCCTTCTATGAAGAAATAGATGGCAATCTAAATGCGACAGATACAATTGAAGCTACTGATATCCACAACATGCTTAGCGAGGATGATAATTACTATAAAATAGAATATAAGGGCAAGACAGGTTTTGTAAATAAAAATAATTTTTATAAGCTAAACCACACTTCCCTAATAAATGATGCTGAGATTAAAAAAGACCCTAAGGATGATTCAGAAAACCTCACATCCTACACCCTAAAAGAAGGAAGCAAGGTTACAATCCTTGAATTTGTAAATATTGGAGACTATGTAAAAGTCTCTTATGAGCAAGGCCGCTTTGACAATGAATTCCTAAATGTAGAAAGGAAAAATGACAAGGACCTGCTTTATAGGATGCTTACAGGATCAGCCAATAATATCGATGTACCTGTCGAAACAATCGGCAAGAACGCAAGCCCAGAGCTTGTCACAGTCGGTGATGGCGAGGCAAATGCTGGCGAGAAAATCGGCTACATGCATTTTAAAGACCTAGCCCTATCCTTTAGGAGCCAGGAGATAATAGATGAACTTTATAATTATTATTACAAGCTCAACCACTCCAAAACCTACACCGAAGCCCCAATCTTTAGCCAGGGACCAGTTTATAGCCTAGCAAATAACGAAAGCTACCAAGCTACAGAAAATCTCCCACAAGTCACAGTCCACATGCAAGGAAGCCAGACAGGAATCGACCTTTATTCATATGGGGTCAAATTCTTAGGCAACCCTTATGTATTTGGCGGAAGCGACCTTAACAATGGTATAGACTGCTCAGGTTTCACCCAAAAAATCTATGAGACTATAGGAGTAGGCCTACCACACTTTGCTCAAAGCCAGCAAAGATACGGTGTGGAAATTCCATTTGGAGAAGAAAAGGCAGGAGATTTGGTCTTCTTTGGAACAAGCCTAAATAATATCACCCACGTTGGTATTGCAGATGGCTACGGCAACATGGTCCATGCCTCATCTCCAAAATACGGCATAATCATAAGCCCAATAAGAAATCCAATTTCTATCAGAAGAATAGTAGAATAAAGCTAAAAACAGACTTTTGAATTAACAAAAGTCTGTTTTTTAAATGCTTAATTATTTGATTGATCTTGTGAATCTCCGCCCATGATTGAATTTATAATATCCCTAATAAAGGCTATTATCTTATCAAGCAGGCCTGAGTCTTTGGCGTCTTTGGCGATTTTTTCTATGTTTTCTTTATTGTCTTTTGCAAACTTATCTATGGTGTCTTTGTTATCAGTGTAGAATTTGCTTGCCTTAGATCCTAAGTCCTTGCCTAGTTTTAGAAGATTATCCCTTACTTCCTTACTATCTATGGCAGAAGTAGATTGGTAGTTATTAAAATAATTTACCAAAAGATTGATATTATTATTTGATAATATATCTCCCATATTTACATTATTTAGGGCATCCTTGATAAAGATTGCAATCTGATCATTTGAAGCTGTCTCGCCATTTTTTTCCTTATAGTCGGCTAGCCTTTGTTTTACTTCAATTACTGCCTTATCTAGGTCCTTGGAATCAAAGCCATCCTTGCCCTCATTTTCCTTGGCCACTTCTATTACAGTCGCTAGCTCTTCTTGGGCAGTCTTTGTTCTTTCCACATCAATTTCTTGACCGTGATATTCTTCGGACTTATAGACCCCAACTAGGGCTGATTCTCCTGTGACAGGCTTTGGGCTTGCCACGTTTATTTCTGCATCTGTTATGCCTGCTGTGATGGCAGCATTGGTGTATTGGGCCTCTGTGATTTGAGAAATATTGCCTGGAGTTTTGATATTTACCTTAATACCTGATCCTTTAGGAAGTCTTTTGACTGTAACTGATGAAATCATGTTTGAATCTGCCGTCCCATAACCTAGGTATTTTTTAAGGTCAGCTCCATTTACAGTTCCCACATTGTAATCATCTGTATTTATTCCGATAGCATTGTCTACGATTTTTCTTTGTTGGTCATTTAGGGCCACACCGTAGATGATGTCGTCATTTGACTTATTAAAACTTGTCGCAAAGGCAGTGCTTGTCAAAAATATAGAACAGGCTGCCACAAGGCTTAAAATTTTCTTTTTCATAATTAAAGCGCCTCGATTTTTTCTATAATTGGGTTAAGAAGGGTATTTTCAATCTCTGTTGCCATACCTTGGTCAATTTTTTCTGCAATAGATGGGTCAATTGGTAGCTTGACTAGGGTGTCTATGTCATATTTTTGGGCTACTTCTTCGATATTTGACTTGCCAAAGATGGCATGGTTGCTTCCGCAATCAGGGCATTTGAAATAGGACATATTTTCTACGATTCCTAGGATATTTTTACCCATCATCTTTGCCATCTTAATTGATTTTTCAACAACCATTTCCACAAGACCCTGAGGAGTTGCAACAGCTACTACCCCATCAATTGGCAAGGATTGGAAGACTGTAAGTGGGACATCGCCTGTTCCTGGTGGCATATCTACTATTAGATAGTCAATCTCTCCCCAATTTACATCAGTATAAAATTGTTTCAAAACATTTGTTAAAATTGAAGAGCGCCACACAACTGGGTCTGTCTTATTTGCCAAGATCATGTTGGTAGAAATGAGCTTAATCCCATTATCTGCCTTGGCAGGACTCATAATCCCTTCCTTAGTTCCTCTAGCTGGCTCATTTATACCAAAGGCCTCTGCTATGGATGGGCCTGTGATATCGGCATCAAGGATGCCTACCTTATGGCCCTTGTTTTGTAAAAGTGTGGCTAATTGGCTAGAAATAGATGATTTACCTACTCCTCCCTTACCACTCATAACAGCAATTATCTTTTTAATCTCAGTACCTGGCTGAGTTTGTATTCTAAACTTATCAAAGTTCATTTTTCTATTTGTCATAAAATTTCCTTTCTTAAACGCAAAAAGCTTATAGCTTCACAAGTAATTATATTATATCCTCCATTAATTTCCATTAAAATTTTTGTAAGTCTTTATAAAGTGTCCTTGACATTTATATGGATTTAATGTAATATAGTGTAAAGACTTTGAAAAGACGAGTAGTAAGAGAGGAAGATTTAAGAGAGCCCTGCAAGCTGGGAAGGGGTATCGGATGCTTTTATGAATAAAAACTTGGAGTCTTCTTGGGGATTGTGATCCAGGAACGAGTTTTGCACGTTATAGCAAAGGAGTATGTTTGTACTTTCAGAGGTGTATTTTGTGAAAAATACATAAATTAAGGTGGTAACGCGATTTTCGCCCTTATTATCCAAGACGGATAATAGGGGCTTTTTTGATGGTACAAAAAATTATTATGAAAGGATTTATTATGAAGAGATTTTTCTTATCCTTGCTAGCAGCCATCCTACTTATGCCTGTAGGAAGCAGCTTTGCAAGTGAGGATGTGCTAAGAGTTGGCATGGAGGTAAACTATGCCCCATACAACTTTTCAGAAGTTAATGACGAAAATGGCGGCTATCCAGTAGCAAATTCGCCTGGAGAATATGCCAACGGCTACGATGTGAGATTTGCAGAAAAAATTGCAGAACACTTGGGCAAGAAGCTTGAAATCTACAAAATCGAATGGGACGGTCTAATTCCAGCCCTTACAAGCGGTAAAATCGACGCAATCCTTGCTGGTATGAGCCCAACAGATGAAAGACGCAAGCAAATCGACTTCTCTCTACCTTACTATAGGGCAAAGATGGTAGTCGTAGTGCCAAAAGATTCAAAATACAAGGATGCTAAGTCTATAAATGACTTTAAGGGAGCTAAAATTACAGGCCAGCTTGGCACCTTCCATGCCGATGTAGTCGACCAAATGGAGGGAGTGGACAAGCAAGAGCCAATGGATTCCTTCCCTACAATGATAGCTGCAACCAATGCTGGCACCCTCGATGGCTATGTATCAGAAGAAGCCGGTGCTCAATCAGCTATTTCATCCAATCCAAAGCTTACCTATATCAAATTTGACGATGATAAAAACTTCAAGACATCAGATGATGACACAACAGTTGCAGTAGGCCTTGCCAAGGGCTCTCCTATGACAGAAGAAATCAATGCCTACCTCAAGGACTTAGACATAGACAAGGTCCAAGATGAAATCATGACCGAAATGGTAAAAATAACCACAGCAGAAGAAGTACACAAAACCTTCCTTGAGGAAGTGAAGGATATTTGGAACCAATATAAGGACCTCTTCCTAAATGGTGTTGTAAATACCCTCCTAATCGCTATAATTTCAACAATACTTGGCTTTATCATAGGCCTAGTAGTGGCAGTAATAAGAAGGATAGATGTAAATAAAAAGACCAACCCAATCGGCTATTATTTCCACAAATTCATCAATGCCCTACTTTCAATCTATGTAGAAGTCTTTAGGGGTACACCAATGATGGTTCAATCTGTAATCATCTTCTACGGTCTAAAACAATATTTTGATATAGACCTTTCAACCATGTTTGCAGCCATCCTCATAGTATCAATCAATACGGGTGCCTACCTATCTGAGGTAGTACGTGGTGGAATAAATGCGGTAAATGCCGGCCAATTTGAAGCCTGCAAGGCAATAGGCATGAGCAATTCTCAGGCCATGGTCCACATAATCTTGCCACAGACAATCAAGACAATCTTGCCATCTCTTGGTAATGAATTTGTTATAAACATCAAGGATACTTCAGTTCTAAACGTAATCTCTGTGACAGAATTATTCTTCATGTCAAAATCTGTAGCAGGATCAACCTACCAATACTTCCCAACTTACCTCATAACAGCGGTAATTTACCTAGTACTAACCTTTACAATCACAAGAATCCTCCTTCTAATAGAAAGAAGATTTAATGATAGGGACTTTATCCTAGAATCATCAACAGGAGCAACAAATGTCAATAATTCAAGTAAATAATTTAGAGAAAAAATTTGGTGACAACCTAGTCCTAAAGGATATCAACCTAGAAGTCAACAAGGGTGAGGTTGTGACAATAATCGGCTCGTCAGGATCTGGTAAGTCCACCCTCCTAAGGTGCTTAAACCTCCTAGAAGAGCCTACAAGCGGGGAGATTATCTATGAAGGTTCTAATATCCTCGACCACTCCTTTGACAGGAGAAAGTACAGAAGCCAGGTGGGCATGGTATTTCAAAACTTCAACCTTTTTGCCAACAAAAATATCCTAGAAAATTGCATGATAGGCCAAGAAAAGGTCCTAAAAATAGACAAGGAAAGAGCAAGAGCAACAGCCATGAAATATCTAGCATCTGTAGGCATGGATAAGTATATAAATGCCAAACCAAGCCAGATATCAGGTGGTCAGCAGCAAAGAGTGGCCATAGCCCGTGCTCTCTGTATGAACCCAGAAATCCTACTTTTCGATGAGCCAACCAGTGCTCTAGACCCAGAAACTGTAGGAGAAGTATTAGATGTAATGACAAGTCTTGCAAAAAGTGGTATGACTATGGTAGTAGTAACTCACGAGATGGATTTTGCAAGAGATGTATCAGACAGGGTTCTCTTTATGGATAAGGGAATCATCCTAGAAGAAGCAAGTGCAAAAGAAATCTTCGAAAATCCTAAAAACGAAAGGACAAAGGAATTCTTGAAGAGATTCTTAGATAATTAGATGAAAAAAATAAGACAAAGAATGATAGATAAGCAGGGATTTGCTTATCTATCTTTTACTAAAAAAAGAAGGGGGAAATATGAATAATACGCTGATTTTGATGGTCCTAAACCTAGTGGGCAAGCTATTCTCCTTCGTCAGGGAAATGATCTTCTCCTTCTTTTATGGGACAAGCGCCATAACAGATGCCTTCAACACATCTACAACGGCAGCAACCCTCATATTTTCAGTCATAACCTACGCCCTATCCAAAACCTATATCCCTACCTATTCCAGGGTCAGCAAGGAAAGAGGTGAGTCGGCAGGAGATGAATTTACCAATGACCTCTTAAATTTCTCCCTATTTTTGTGCACAGTCATCACCATCCTTGGCCTAGTCTTTGCACCTTACGTGGTCAAAATCTTTGCCATAGGCTATGATGGGGACAAATTAAAGATAGCAAGCCTATTTATGAGGGCAGTAATACTTACCATGTACCCAAATATCTACGCAGCCATCTTCTCATCATATTTGCAAGTTAAGGGAGACTTCATAACCCCAGCCCTTCCCCTCCTCATCCTCAATGTGATCCTAGCTATCACAGTGGCTCTGTCAAAGGGAAATATTTATATAATGGCAGTGGGCATATTTTTAGCCTACTTCCTCCAATTTATAATCTTTCCAGCAAGGATAAAGGCGGTAGGCTTTAAAAGAACCAGGGTCAAATTTGAAATATCAGAAGATGTAAGAAGGCTCATAGTCCTATCCATACCTACGATTTTTTCCATGGCAGCAGTCTACATTTCAACCATAGTAGACCAGTCCTTTGCATCTATCGTAGCAAACGATGGCGGGGTATCAGTTATAAACTACGCCTTAAAAATTCTAAGGATAGTCTCATCAACCTTCATCGTACCCTTCCAAATCACAGCCTATCCTATAGTAGGAAGACTAGCTGCAAATAAGGACCTGGATGGCATGAAAGATATAACATCAAAGACCATGGTCAAAATCATGATCCTTTTCATCCCATCCTTGGTAGGCCTTATGGTCTTATCTAGGCCAATAATATCCTTCGTCTACATGAGAGGGGCCTTCTCCTATGAGGATATGATAAGAACAGCAGACGTCCTCTTTGCCTACACGATTTATCTTATAGGACCAGCCATAGCAGATCTCTTGTACCTATCATTTTTCTCCATGCAAAACACTAAAATCCCAACCATAATCTCCTTCTGCCAGCTAATCTGCAATGTAATCCTAGATTATGTCCTAGGAATGAGATATGGCCTAATGGGGCTAGCAATGGCCACAACCTTCAGCCAATTTGTCCTAGTAGGCCTTGCAAGTCTTATGTATGTCAAATACTTTGGAAGACTTGATATGAAATATATAATGAAAAATATAGGCAAAATATCTATCGCAGGAGGGGCTCTTGGAATATTTGCTAATTTCTTCTACAAACTAAGACCAGGCAATCTCTGGCTCATGGTTACTATAGCCCTAGCAGGAGCTATTTACCTAGCCATAATACTCGCCCTAAGAGTCGATGGAGTAGATGAGATAAAGGAAAAATTTTTGAAGAAAGTAAATAAAAATAAATAAGAAATTTAAAAGCCGCCAGGAGGTGTGAAATGATCCTGACGGCTTTTTTTGTGTTCAAATAAATCTCTTAACCATGTGATTCCTCGTCAAAGCCTAGGGCTTTTCTATCGGAATAACAATATTCTCATCTTCTTAACGTCATTCCGACGAACGCAGTGAGGAGGAATCCCATAAATTCAAATCCCCCTATTTTAAATCTCCCATTCATCAAAGCCCCCAACAAAAAACTGACCCCATCTGGCAGGCACCAGACTGGAGTCAGTAAAAATATTTTTTTATTTCAGACTATAAATTGTTTCCAATTTCTAATCCTTTGTTTTTCTTCCTAGAGTAGTAATACCCTCCAAGAACCATGAAGAACAATCCGATAGCTGTGAAAATTGCTGTTCCCACACTCTTTGTGAATGGGTATTCTGCCTTTTTATTTTCTACTTGGATTGGGGCTTTTGAATCATGGTCTGCATAGATTGGTTTATTTTCTGCTATAGCCTTAACATCTAGCTTATCATTTACAGAATCATCTATTCCTGAGTCAAAGACTAATTCAAATAGTTGATCAGCTGTGCCTGTTGTATTATTTTCATCAAGCTTACCAGTAAATTCCATAACTATAGAATCTGTTGTGGTTATTGATGTATCTTGTACATCTTCTTTGCCAAGCATTTCTTTTAGTCCATATCTTGAACCTGTGATATTGCCAGCGGTTGAAAAGCTTATTGCATCAAATTTCTTAAAGTCATTTTCCTTTAAGTCTGCTAGAGTTTTACCTCCTTCTTTTTTAAGAACAGCTACATTGACTAATCCACCTATACCAGATTGTTTCTTTAGAGCTTCTTTGTATTTAGGTGTTATCTTCCAGTCATTTTCCTTGATACGGATATATGACTGATTAGATGGGATGGACATTTCTTCATGTTTAGGGTTGATGATTATTCTCTGTTTGAACGTATTATTCTTCAAATCTACAGATATAATCTCACTTGAAATCTTACCCTTAGAGCTTGTCTTATGGCTTGCCTTTATTGGGTCTTTTTCAAGAATTTTAACCTTGCCATTTTCTAGCTTAAACTCTCTAATCTTGCCTGGTACCTTGGTATAACCATCTGGCGCCTTGGTTTCTACAAGGGCATAGTAGCCGTCTTTGGAGATAGGAAGTTTGAACTTACCATCTTTGCCAGATGTAACTGTCATGGTTACTTCTTTTTCCTCGCCTTCAACAGTCTTTTTAACCTTAAGAGCTTTATAGTCTGCTTTTTCAGTTTCCTTGTAATGAACTTCAAAGACTGCACCTTCAAGTTTGGTCTCGTGATTATTTGCATCAACTTTTTCAAACTCGATTTCCTTGTAGTTTACAACATCGATTGGCTCTTTGCTTACAGGTTCTATTACTTTTTCAGTATTGTCAGATCCTGTTAGAGCATTAAGCGCTGATCCGAATGAACTTGCCAAGCTTGATAGCATAGACCCATTAGCAGTATCTACTGGTTTTTCCTTAAGGACTTCTCTTGTTATTACTCCATCTTCGCCTACGGTAAATTCTACTATATGTCCTTCTATTTTTCCGTAGCCTTCAGGGGCTTCGGTTTCTATTAGGGCATATTTACCAGCTTCTAGTTCTTCATACTTAACTAGGCCTTCCTTGTTAGAAGTTCTTTCTGAACCTTGAACTTCTATCCAGTTTTTACCGTCACTTGGTTTTTCATAATATTTAACAAGTTTAAACTTAGCTTCTGGAAGGATTTTACCTTCTTGGTCGATTTTTTTGAAGTTTATTTCATTCTTAGGGTTGATTGCATCTATTTCAAGCTTAGCACTTGCTGAGGTCTTGTTTTCAAAGATACGAACCCCATTTGTTCTTTCTACATATGGTTGTTCATATATATTTGTAACATTACCATAATAATCGTAAGTGTAAACTTTATTAAATAGTTTTGCATAGGTATCGTAGGATGCGATATCTTTCTTATTTACCTGACCTGTTACCTTTAGAATAAAGGAGTCATACTGGTTATATGGTCTTAGGGTTATATCTACATTTTCATCAGCCTTTGGTTGGTAATAACCATACCAGCTGTGCCAGTTGAGGTTGTCACTTGATTCATTTACACCAAAGGATTCTGGCATATCTCGATTTACAAAATCCTGAGTTGTTGATCTCTGACGAGTGGTGTAATCGTAGTAGTTATAACCATTTTGTTTTAGGTTTATAACATCTACTCTTAGGTTTTTGACATCTTCACTTGGCTTGTACCTAAATGTAACAGGGTCCTTTGATTGATTCATATCTCTATTGATATAGAAGTATTGAACAAATTCTCCGCTTTCCCTATCAAAGCTTACTATCTTTGATGTCATATTTAGACCATAAATCTCTGCCATATTAAGTTCATAGTCTACAGCAATCTTATTTTTCTTAAATTCTGTATCCTTTATTCCCATTCCAACTTCTTCATTTGCACTTGAGTTTTGAACCTTATATAGGTTGATATGGGCTGTGATAGTATTTGCAAAATCTGTCTTGTTGTATTGGTCAGCATAAGATGTGAAGACATAGGTTAGGGTTCCTGCTTCCTTATCATACTTAGCCTTGGCAATTGTACCGACTCCATCTGCGAATAAATCAAGGTTTTGAGATTTTTCTCTCATTATTCCTTCAAGGTCGATATTATCACTAAGCTTGATTGTGAAATAGTCACCAGCTTTTATAGATGTGGTATCTTTTATCTTGAAGGTATTTTTAAATTCAAGAGCGTGACCCTTGTGTGGGTGAATCTTCTTGTTTCCTTCATTTTCTGTACCATCATCTCCGTCAGGTCTTAGAACTGACATAACTGATTTCATTTCTATACTCTTAGAAATATCTCTATCTCCGACATCACTGTCATTGATGTATGGATCTAGTCCCACACCACCGACTGTAAATCTCCATTTTTTACCCTTGTTTTGGTAGCCTTTTGGAGCTTTTGTTTCTTCTAATTCGTATTGACCTATTGGGAGGTTATCAAAGACTACAACACCCTGTTCATTGATTGATGCTGTTATTTCGTTACCATTCGCAAGAGTTACTCCGTCAGGTAATTTTGCAACAAACTTACCAGTATTATCAGATATTGCTTCTAATGTTGAATTACCTGGTAGAGTTAATGTAACTTTTGAATTACCTATTGTAGTACCTGAAATTTCTTTAGCTTCTACTTTTATTGGATTGATTGTAGTTAAAGCTTTTGTTTCAGTAGTATTTACTACTGTAGTATCATTTGAACCTACAGTAGTTTTTACTTTCTCTACTATATTCTTACTTGTAGATGTTAATGTAACATCTTTTTCGTTTACTTTTCCATCTTTACTAGTTCTTACTAGCTTAAATTCTGCTCCTTCAAGTGTAGATCCATTGTCATCAAATTTTTTAATCTTAACACTACCTTTACCAGGAACTTCGTTTATAATCTTACCCATGTTCTTGGCAGTGGCACTAGTTACATAATCGACTAGCTTACCTTCTTCTGGAGTAATCTTTGGATTATCTGGAGCATATTCGAAGATACCATTACCTTCGTCATACTCGAGAGTTACTACACCCCTACCTTTTGTGATTTCACCAGTTTGTACGTCAGTTTTAGGTTTTTCATAGGATATTGTAAAGTGAAGTACAGGGTCTTTGATTGCCTTGTAGCCTTCTGGAGCCTTTACTTCCATTAGTCTATAACGACCTGGTTTTAGTCCCCTAAATCCGAAGTAGCCGTTGAAGGCTGATGCTACAGTTGTACCTGGTATGTCTTCGTATTCACCACCTGGTCCACGAACTTGAAGCTTAAAGACTGCACCTTCTAGTCTGTTGTTTGTTACCGCTCCACTGTTGATGTCGTCTTTCGGATTTTTACGACCGTGTTTCGAGAAGGTAATGTTGAAGGTTTCTTCTTCATTTATAAACTCAAGACCTTCCCTTGGTATTTCTTTGTGGCCCTTTGAGTTATAAAGTGGGTTTAGGTCGACTCTTGTATCTGCATGGACAGCTGGCTTGCCAAGCTCTGGATCTATAATACCAGTCTTGTACTTAGTACCATTTAATTCAACTTCTTTGCCAACGTAATTAGCATATTTTGCTCCCTCATCTTTTTTACCTGACCACTCATCCGCTTTTTTCTTAGCCTCTTCTTTTGAGTAACCAGCTGCGACAAGTTTGTCTTCATATCTTTGTCTTAGAGCAGCAGCGCCACCTTGGTAAGAAGCACCCTTAAAGGCTTTATAAACAAATTTATTTTGATCTTTATCAAATACTATTTGCTTAAAGTGTCTTGCTCCACTGTAGAAGTCTACGTGAAGGTCAATCTTACCTAAGTCATCTTGTGGGATATCATACTTATCCTTCTTATCAGACTTACCTGTGATTATTACATCATCATAGAATCCTTCTACATCTACTATATAGACACCCTTGTCTAGGTTTAGTTGGTCTTCATCAAAGCCCCAGTCAAATGGTCTCCATCTAGCTGTCTTTATCATAGACATATTATCATTTGAAAGATCGTAGGTTCTTAAAATCTTATCAAGTTCAGTGTCATTCATATTTGTGAAATCTTTTGGATTTGATAATTTATAAGCTGTGAAATAAGCTGTCTTTACACCATCTTTTATAGTTACCGGAGCTTTTCCTGGAGCATCTATTTCTTCCCTCTTATACTTCGGTGTGATTTGAAGGTTTAGAGGATCTGTTCCAGAATATGCTCTTGTGTCTATATAGATTCTTTGGATATAGGTCTTAGACTCTGTATCAATAAAGGTGAGCCTTGACTTATACTTGATACCAGCATTATCAGCTGAATATCCTGCATTTGACTTCTTATTATCATTTATAAAGCTTGATGGGCTTGATTCTGGTCCTTGGTATTCGGCATACATTCTACCGCCGTCATCCTTGACCTCAATCTTCCAATCAGCTGCACTTTTCTTGTAGCCTGTTGGGGCTTTTGTTTCTTTTAGAACGTAGTAACCTTTTTGAAGCTTAACTTCATTACCACCTGCATCCTTAAAGGTTACATCACCCTTTTCATTAGATATGGCTGGTAGGGTTCCAAAGCCTGTGTCGACTTTCGAGTAGGTGCTATCAGTCATCTTGTTAAGTGTAAAGGTCGCACCTGGAAGGACTTTACCACCCGGAGATCTCTTTAGAATCTTAGGACTAATACCAGCTTTTTTGTTGGTAATTTTAACAAGTTCTTGAGTATCTCCATCTTTGATTAGCTTATCTTCATCTGATGGAACAAACTTATCAATTGGGTCGTCAGATTTTCCTACACGTACTTTTTCTACAGTTGGGTTTATCCTAGAACCTTCAACTTCTGTCCTATTGTAGGCTGCTATTCTTTCTCCAGTTTGTTTCATTCCTTGGAAAGTAGCTAATAAGTTTTGTGGCCAGTCTGCTGGATAAGCCGCATCAGCTTCTGTACCTTTTTCTATAGTTATCTTATAGTTATATGTTACCCTACCGTCAGAACCTTTTTGGTCTACAACTTTTTCACCTGGTGCAAGACTTTCGTCTACAGTTGTTTCAACCTCGTGTTTTAGAGTTTCTTCTATTTGTTTTGTTTCATACCTTGTTCCTGCAGGGAGTTCTTTAAATACTCCACGTACAGTAACTGCATCTGATGGGCTTATATCCGGCATGATGAAGTAACCCTTGTTAGTTGTTGGGTCAAAGACAACACCATCCAGTAATCCGCCTAGGTTCTTGGTAACTGTAGCTCCTGTGGCAGTATTGCCAGGGTAAGGATTTAGAGTAAATGTAACTTTTTCTCCTACTTTAGCATATTTATTTCTAGATTCTGTAGGGTCAACGCTTACGCTTCCCCAACCATGGTTTTCGCTACCTACGTAGAAAGATTTAACTTGTTGTTTTACTTTAAATGTGGCATTTACTGTTACATTTGATGAAGGCATTGTAAATGTCTTTGTATTTTTATCAATATTAACAGTATTTGTGCCATCACTATAAGTTAAGGTGTCTAACTCTTCGTTAGGTCCTGGTGTTACTGTTACTTCAACTGGTGTTCCAGGAGCAACATTTGAGTTTGGACTAGCGCTTAGTTTTGTACTATTAACCCAAACTGAATAAGTCTGTTGCTGTTTTTTTGTTCCTATTGTTGTTATTTCTGGAATAGGCTCAGTTCTTTGAGTGTCAATTAGCTCTTCACTTTCAAATTTATCATTAACAAATTTTTGTCTATAGGTTTTTACTTCCTTACCATCTTTACCTTGTTGGATAACTTGACTTGAACCTTCTGGGTATTGGTCAGAGTAAACTGTTTGTTTTCCAAATGGAATTTTAGTTTCTTCTTTCCTTTCTTTGAAAGTTATTTGTGGTTCTTGTGATTTATTTTTATTAACTCCATCTTCATTAGAATAAGAGTCACCTGCCCAGGTATTGTAATCTTTAGTTCCCCACGGACCGCTTCCTGATTTTGTATCATATTGATAATCAGCTCCTAGACCAATTGTTTTGTCTTTTGCATAAGGTGTTTCAACTTCTACCAATATTGTTTTTCCTGCTGGAAGAGTTGCTTTAACTCTCATAGGTTTACCTGATGGTATAAATTGATTTGCAGTTATATTAATAGGTTTTTTACCTCTTATATTATCCAATGTAGAACCAGCATCAACTTCGTAGAAATTTATGGTTGAGATAATGTTTCTTGGTCCATTGTTTAGTCTAAACTCATTACCAGGTTCCGGTTGCCTATGAATTTCTATTAAACCACTAAAGTTTACGCCACTCTTTGGTTTAAATAGGAATAACTGCTTAAATCTATCAGCATCTTTATTAATCTCAGATACTTTAGTTTCCATATAAGAATTGCTGTGTGCTATTTTTGCTCTTCCTTCTGATTTATCAGGAACAACTGTTTCCCAACCATTACCAGCTCTTAGAGCATTACCTGCTAGATTATCTCCTATTTCTAAGCCATCTGCGAAGGTGTTTATGCTTCTTGACCTAAATCTCATTGGAGCTTTGGTTCTACTTAGTGTAGTTTCAGATTCTAGTTTATTAATTCCAAGAGATCTTTCCATTAGTCCACTATTTGAGTATAGGACTGGTTTTGATGTTGGATTTGCATACATTACTGTTTGTCTGCCTGAGGCATCTGTATTTCCTACATAGGTTCTGGCGTTTTTATCAGCAGACCTAGTAGATGTGCCTTCTTCTAATTGAATCTTGCTAAAGTCATCATAGGATTCTGCCATCCAGTATTTGTTGTAGCCGTTATAGTTTACAAAGTCTATTCCTGTACCTATACTTCCAGAGTTACCGAGGGTTGACTCTATGGTGAGGGCTAAGGCTTGGTTTCCTGCAAGATTTTTTGGTGTGATTCTGATTCTTTTTTGACCATTGTCTCCATCAAACTCTGCTACGTCATATTCTACAGCCGCTCCTGAACTGTTTAAATTATCCGGTGTAGATCCACTTCCTACTTTTACAAGTGATACTACACTTGTATTTTGTTTATTAATTGGTCTATCGTTCGGTTGTGAATGGATATCGAAGTAGGCGTTTTTAAGCTCTTCTGGCTGTTTATTTATTATGAAAACTTGCCTAAACTTATTTTCTTTTTTGTTTACTTCGGTGATCCTGGTATCAAGTCTATTTGCAACAGGTGTTCCTTGAACTTCTGAATTTGCTTGCTTATTACCACTTGTACCAGCCTTTACCTTTTGCCAAACCGCTCCTTGGTCTGGGACTGTGGATCCTGGGTTATTATCTTTGATATAGATTTTTCCATCTTTGGTTACTGTTACTGTCCAATCGGTGTTGGATTTCTCATAACCTTGTGGGGCTCCTGACTCTGTTAGCTTGTAGATACCTGGGGTTAGGTTGTCGAATTTGACCATACCGTCTTTGCCAGATTTCTTCCAAACTTCCTTACCTGGGTCATCATCTGACTTCTTAGGTCCCTTTAGGCTAAAGGTTGCACCTGTTATAGCATCTGTTTGGTTTCCACCGTCGTCTACCTTTTGGAAGGAGAATTCTTGGACGATTTTTTCGTTGTTAACATCAAGTGATCCTTCTGATATATAGGCTCCCTTGATATTTCCCCCTTCACCTTTGGTTACTACAGTATCTCCTTCTACGATTTGGTTTGCCATATCGTAGTAGTCAGATTTCCAATATGAACCCTTATTTGTATATAGGTCCATTCCTGTACCTACTCCACCGTCTTCTGATGTGTATGGTATTTTAACATCTATTACTATAGGTTTTGTAATTTGTCTGCCTTTAAAGTCCAAGTAGAGTCTTGGTTGACCAGTAATAACTTGGCTTTTTACACTGACTTTACTTGTATCCTTTGTAATATCTGTCAAACTATAGTTTTCAAGTCTGATATCTTCTACATTTCCATCTACTGCCTTATCAAGTTCAAAAATCTTGTAAGCTTCGTTTCCAGCATACCAATTCATATTATTAAATTGTGGTTTTTCTCTATGGATGGATGCATTATTTAAAGTTACTGTATCAGCTTCTGGGTTTATTACATATCTTTGAATTACATATTTTTGATCAGTATTTTTACCTACAATTCTTGTACCAAGTTTGAATGGTTGTGGCCAGTTGTTGTAGTAACCTGTTTGCCTGTTATCTCCTAAGACCCAACCTGTAAGAGGTCTTTTTGCAACTTCTACCCATTTAGTTCCTTCTACTCCTAGGATAGACTTATTTACATTTGCATCAGTTCCTGTTTCAGGTCCCTCTATATAGTTATAGACTCTTGCTTTGCTATCAGAACCTATTTCTATTACCCACTTCTTGTCAAGTTTCTTGAAACCTGATGGTGCAGTTTCTTCTTCTAATAAATAAGTTCCTTTTTCAAGTTTTTTACCAAATGAAACTAGACCGTTTTTATCAGATGTTCCTGTGGTAACTTCTGTGCCATCAGTTGTTGTTATCTTAAATTTCGCTCCTTGTAATGGGATATTTTCATTGTCTTTCTTGTAAACTGTAAACTTTGTAGCAACTGGTTTATTTGTAACTTCTAATACTATAGTATCTTTTCCAACTAGGGATTCTCCTGTTGATCCAAGACCTATTTCTATTATTGTTACAAAACCATCAATACCGACGTTTACTCTCCAAGTCTTGTCGGACTTGATATGCTCAGCTGGAGCCTTTTCTTCCTGAAGAGTATAGATACCTGGTTTTAATTTAGAAAATTCTACTATACCATCACTGCCAGATGTCCTATAAATAACATTCTTATTTTCATCTGTCAATCTAAAGGATGCTCCTTGTAAAGTTTTACTCCTATCAGATTCATCAAGTTTTTTGATTTTAAATGAACCTGGTGTGTATTTCTTATTGATTAGGGCTACCTTTTGGCTAAAGAATTTAGGTAGCTCGCCACCTGCCTGGTCACCTGTTGCCTTGTTGTAGTTGGCTCTGGTTATGAAGGATGACTTAAAGTCATTGTTTGTCATACAGAAGACTCTCCATAGGTTGTTGAACTTATAAAGGTCATCAATCTTAAAGGTCTGCTCTATGATATAACCATCCTTGCTTCTGTCATCAATTGCTGGCATCTTGATTTTTAGTGGTGCATTTTTTGTGATGACACCAAAGTCTTGGATTTGACCTGGGTCGTAGTTAAGGGTGATTGATCCTTGTCTATCATTATTTACAGCATATCTTGGGTCAATTGCCTTTGAATATACCAAGTTGTACTTAGCCGGGTCTTGGCTTGGCCTTACACCGTAGGATAGGGGCATGTTGTAGTTGACTCTTTTTTCAAAGTTTCCTGCTTTTATTTTGCCCATATTTGGTGAAGTACGATAAATCTTAACATCTCTTAGGGAGAAGGCTGGCTTATTACCATTACCTTCCCATGTAAAGAAGTTCTTAGTTGCTCCTTGGTAGTTGGTTGACAGCCAGTTGAACTTAAGCTCTTTTTGGCCTGTTGATCTAACATGAACTGGGTTGTAATAAGCAAGTACTGCCACATACCAGTTGCCATCATCGCCTTGGTATACATCCCTAAAGTAGTAGGACTGTGGTACTTGGGCGTTTTTACCATCGTAGTCGTATTGCTCGTAGTCTGCTGGTACATCTGTTGTAATAGTTTGTTGACCTGTAACACCTTTTTGACCTGGTGCTACGGTTACTGTAAATGGATAGGTTCCATCGTTTTGTGCAAAATATTTAGATGGGATAATACCCTTAAGTTCAATTTTGGCTTGGGTCTTTCCACCTATTGAATTATCGTTAAATACATAGGTCAATTTGTTGGTTGTGTAGTCAAAGTATGGATCTGCTACATCTCTTCCACCTATATTTAGCTTTGGAAATTCTCCGAAGTATTGGGTAAAGTCTAAATTCTTATCAAATTGGATAGAAAATCTTTGGCCTGGTGAAGATTGTTCAAGGTCTATTGTAGCGTTGTACTTAAGGGACTCTAGCCTGTAGGCTTCCCATACTTGTGGTCTAACACCTATATCTCCTGAGTCACCTTCGTTTATTACTAAAGATTGACTTACATTTTTGATCTTAGCAGTAGCTTCTTCTTGAGCTTGCTCTTCATCTGTTATCAAGTAGTCCTCACCATTTACAGGTGATCCTGATCCATCTTTAAATTTAGGCTTATAGGTTACTTGCTTAGAATCATCTACTGTCACTTCGAATATTACATCTGATTTAACATAGCCTTCTGGGGCAGCAATTTCTTCTATAGTGTATTTTCCTTCCGGAAGTTTTCCAAAGGATGCGAGACCTGCATTTTTGCCTTCCTTATCAGCTGGCTGTGATGTGACTGTAGAAATTACCTGGTCGTTTTCATCTTTTATTTCAAAGGTTGCTCCGACTACAGGATTTTCTTTCTTGTCAATTTTTCTTATTTCTACTGGTCGAGTTTCAAAGGCTTCGTTTGTTACTGTAATTGTTGTCCCCTTTGATGCCTCTGCTATTGATGTTGGATTAACAGTTTGGTTTTGTAACTTAGCGTTGTCTCTAGTATCTTGGCTAGTGAACCAGTCATATGTTAGGGTATTTGTGCCACCATTTAACGGTTTTGATTTTGCTACAACCAAGAATCCCCAATCTCTTGCAAATCTTTCTTGAGGGAAGGTAACTTCGTAACCAACTTGCTTTGTATAAGGATCTGGATGATTTGGGGTGCCCCTGATTACCCTATTGTTATTAGGTGCGTTTAGGACACTTGATCCAAGCTGGTCTATAAGGTCTTGATTAACCGTCTGTTGGGTCATGGCATCTCTTACAGAATCCCTATAATAGTCAGGGTTTACGTCATAGACCTTTACGTCATCTGGGTTTGCTATTTCCCCACCATTTACCCTTAGACTGATTCTGGTGTCCCTATTTGTAGATCCACCAGATCTTGCTGCATTAGCCTTTAGGAAGATATAAGTTGTAACATTGCCATCACTATCTTTTGTAGCATATTGCATGGCATTCATGTAGTCAGGGTAAGTTGGATCTGCTACTGTGACTGTAGGATTGGTTCCTATTGATAATTTTGCATTAGAACCACTTGTAGATATTCTTCCATCATCATCTACGCTTACTGTAGTTCTTTCTTGATTAAGTTTATAGCCTTTTGGAGCCTTGGTTTCAAAAAGGGTGTAGGTTCCAGGGGCTATATTTGAAAACTGCGCCTTACCTTCCTTATCTGTAACAACTTCTGCCTCACCCTGACCTAGGAGCTTAAAGGATGCTCCTGGTAGAGGATCTCCTTTTTCATCTTTTTTGATAAGGGTGAAGTTTGCAAATTTTGGTATTTTTTGGACTGTTGCCTTGTTGTGGATGTAGTATCCTTTTTTGTTAAAGTCATAAAAATTATTATTTTCATAATAATTTATTGGGTCTCCGTTATAAGTGTTTCCAGTTGGAAATACTTGTTTGATCTTTAGATCATTTTTAGAAAACTCTCCACCATCAGCAATATTCCACACTTTTACATTTGGTATGGTTACTCGTCTACTAGCTGGGTCTGGGTTTTCCTTTGACTCATTAGTTGTAGTTTCACCTAGAACATTTTTTTCGTCTTGAGATGCTACTGCCTTTAAGGTCATAGCTGGCATTTTTAGACCACTTCCAAGGTTCCAGTTTTGTTCTACGTTTACATCTTGGTATTTGGAAATTGCTACTCCTGCTAAGCTAAGAGGTTCTTTTGAATTTTGATCTTTAATTTTAGTATCGTATTGATATGCTACTATAGTACCCACAGCTTGTTTTTTTGATGGAGAGTGCTTTGCATCTGGAAATCCATTTGAATAACCTTTAGGGGATACATCTTTCATAATACCAGTCTCAGCATCTATTTCATAAATACCAATTTTTCCATTTGCAGGGTCATTATATTTTTGATTTCCACCGAGAGTTCTTGTTTCAAGAGGTAGGCCTTCATTTACATCACCAGTTGATACTGCATCTGTTACTGTCCATCTAGCAGCATCTTCTGCTGTAAATTCACCAAGGATTGTTGTCCTGTTGTTCATACCTGCTCTTGTTGGTGTGGCTTCTTTTACCTTATCAAGTGGCCAACCGTTCATAACTATTCTTTTGGCACCTACTTTAGGCTTACCTTCCTTGTCCTTCTTATTGGTAAGGATGACAGAAATATCCATCATGTATTTTTCTTGCATACCTTTGACTGGTGTGTAGAGATTATAGGTGATTTCCCTTTGGCCTTTATCTGGAGCGTGGTGTTTAGAATCGTGGATACCAAAGGCTCCTTCAAGTTGGTCAGTTAATTTTATATTTGGGTCATTGCTTGAGATTTCTCCAAGACCAGATCCTTTCACTGTTGTAAAGTTTGCCTTAAAGCCTAATTCACTTAGGTCAGTGTCTGATGATATTCTTACAGTCCAGTTATATCCTTGAAGCTCTCCATCTTTGATAACTGGGTTTGCAAATGCATCCATATCCATTTTGTAGTTTGAGTCAGCAGCTTCGATGATTTGGGTTACATCTTTCCTGCCTGGCTCGATGATAGAGCCTGCTGGGTTACCATTTACATCTACCTTTTGTGGAAGAAGGTCCTTAGGTGGATTAATTAGTCCCAGTCCTGATACCTTGTTTATAACTGTAAAGGTCCCATCCTTATCAAGTTCTACATTTCCTGCATTGTAGTCTACAGGTATATTTAGTGGGAATTGGGTATTTTCTTTAATTTCCTTAACTATCTTGTATTCAATGATATTGTATTTAGAGTTGTATTTTGGCTCTGCTATCACCTCTCCCTTATACTTGATAGGTTCAAGCTTAGTTCCCTCTTTTACTGTAAGCTCTTTGTCTAAGTGGATATTAAAGAATTGGCCAGGTTGGATTGGTCCGGTCGCATTTGATGTATCAAAGCGAGTAAGAATATGGAATTTCTTTCCTTCTAGGTTAAGTTTATTTGAGCCTGTATCCGCAAAGATATGTGGTCTGAAGTTATTGTTTCTATCTTTTTCTACTAGGGCTAATATTGCGGCGTTGTTATTTTCCATTAATCTTGCTTGATCAGCTCTTGAGAGTTTGTATTTACTCTCAAAGCTATCTAGGAGATTTTGGATTTCTTCTATGCCGTTTTTATCATCGGCTAGGGCCGCCTTTAGTTCCTTATCTGCCTTGGCTAGGTCGCTTTGACCGAATAGACCCTTGATGCCTTCGATGATTCCGCCTTTTGGCTCTTCTTTTTTTGCAGCTTCTTTTAGCTTGGCTAGGTCTTCTTTGTAGGCCTTTAGTGCTTGGTCTTTGTCTGTTCTTTCTTTTGATAGTTTAGAAGATGTATTGTCTGTAGGGTTTTGTTTTGGTGTTTCTTTCGTTTCTTCCTTAGCATCTTCTTTAGGCTCTACTTTTTTGTTTTCTGACTTATTTTCTACTTGGGCCTTTTGTTTTGTTTCCTTATCTACTAACTCTTTTTTACTTGCTTCTTTATTTTCTGGATAGGCATAGGTGATTATTTCATCGTAGTTTAGGTTTGCTGCCTTATTTTTTTCTTTGTTTACTCCAGATAGGATTGATTCAAGGTAAATTTTTAGGTCAGTTTTTTCGATATTGTATTTTTCTGCTAGGGCCTTGGTGTAGTCTTTTAGCTCTCTGTCTGTAATCTTTCCATCATTGTATAAGTCAAGATTACTAGCAAGTTTTTCTATTGCAGTTTCTAATTCTTGTGTAAGTTTGCCTTGGCCAGATAGTCTAGTGATTAGGCTGTCTTTGTTTAGGGCTAGGGCTGAAATTTTCTTCTCGTCTTTTTTGTCTTTTTCTATAACTTGGATATCATTACCGGATGAATCCTTAGCTGTGATTTGTGTTTGAGTTTTATTTTCTTCTTTTTTCTCTACTTGTTTTTTATTGTCGTCTTCATTTTTTGTTGTGACCTTTGCATCTTTGTGGGTGTGGTCATCTAACTTATCTTCCCCGCCTTCTTCATCGTCGTCGTTAGAAGTTTCTTTATTTCCTTCTATATATATAGGGTTTTTGACTTGTCTATTATTTAGGCTGTAAGATTTTGTTTTTGTGTTTTTCTTGTCCACCCTTGTTGTTAGGCTTAGCTTGGCTATGTAGCCAGCTGGAATTTCAAATTCTATCTTATTTGAATAGTCTATTGCCTGTGAGAATTCCTTTTTTAAGATGAATCCATCTTTGCTATTTTCAAAGTAGTCTAGGGTGATTTTGGTATTTTTAGTATCTTGCTTGTCATCTAGCTTTAGGTCATAGGCAATCTTTTCAGATTCTCTCTTGCTATTTACTAGATAGTCTGTCCAGACTATAGTATCTGCACTCTGCAAGAAGCTTAAGAATTCGCCAGATTCGATTTCTCCCCTTAGATTTTGGCTAGGGTCTTTGTTTAAATCTAGGCTTATGACTTCTTTGTCTTGATTTTCTTCTCTTACAGTCTCTTTGTTTGTGATGAGTCTGTAGTTTAAGTCTAGCTTATTTTCTCCATCATCAAGACCAATCAAGGTCTCATAGGTCCTGGCATCTTTTGCCTTTCTAACATTTGCTTCCACTTCCATGATTATTTCGTCATAGGCTTTGGTGTCCACTGTTAGGCTTGATATCTCGCCTTTGTTAGACCTTTCTTTGATGTCAATGTCAGCTAGCTTGTTTTCAATCTTGGCCTTAGCTGATTTAACTCTAATATCTATAATATTTGAATTTGGATTTGGGGTAAATTTTAGGCTTAGGTCCTTATCACTTGTATCTTTGTACTTGTTTGAAATTGTAACCTGATAGGATATCTTTTCTAAGTCATCAGATAAGCTTGCCCTAGCTTGCAATATGTAAGCATCAGTTTCTAGCTTGTCCGTGTTGTCTGACTGTCCTGTCTGGTGTATTTCTTCATTAGGTTTTTCATTTAGGCCCATTATTGACGTGGCCTTGTCGTAGGTCTTCGTTTCTTCGCCTGCTGCTATAACCCCTGTCGGAAATGACATGGATATGGCTATGACTAGGGCGAAGGTTTTTCTAGCAAATGTGCTAAGCTTTCCTTTCATAAAACCCTCCCTTCCTTGATAAGACTTCTTGTCTATAAAAATAATTTCTAATAAATTGTTCTTTGAGTTTTATCACAAAACACTCCTTTTACATCTATATATATTCCTTATATTTAAAATCATATTATCTTACACTTATTATATAATTTTTAGGCTCTTTAATCAAGGAAAAAGCGTTTATTTCAACATCTTTCACATGCCTTATTAGTTTGGTATCAGCCTAAATTTTATTGATTTTTATCTAAGTGTTTTTTTACAAGACAAAGCTAGGGATCCTCGTAAGCTACTTACTTACGAACATCCCTAGGCATAAATCTAGCTAAATTTATTTAAAAACCTGCTTGATAGAATCCATGTCTTCTTCATTTTTAAATATCTCTTAACTTATATTTAATCACATCTTAGGTGTAAAACAAAACGTATTTTATTATTATTTATTAAATAACCAATAAACATAAATTTATTTTATCATTTTTTTACAATTGACAATCGAATAGGGGCTAAGATCTAGCC